>JASJEE010000395.1 GCA_030064835.1 Microcoleaceae cyanobacterium MO_207.B10
GTTATCGAAGGTGGTAAAAATAAAAAACAAGAACCTCCTTATGGTGCAGATATTTTGCGTTTGTGGGTTTCGTCCGTAGACTATTCTTCTGACGTACCACTCGGTAAAAATATTCTTAAGCAAACAGCAGATATTTATCGCAAAATTAGAAACACGGCGCGGTTTTTGTTGGGCAATATCCATGATTTCGATCCGGCAAAAGATGCTGTTGCTTATGAGGAAATGCCAGAGTTAGACCGTTATATGTTGCACCGGATGACAGAGGTGTTTGCCGAAGTCAAGGATGGTTTTGATAAATTTCAGTATTTCCGCTTTTTCCAAACAGTTCAAAATTTCTGTGTCGTTGACTTATCTAACTTTTATTTAGATATTGCTAAAGACCGACTTTATATTAGTGCGACCGAAGCTTTCAGACGCCGCAGTTGTCAGACAGTCATAGCTGTAGCTGTAGAAAACTTAGCCAAAGCGATCGCTCCAGTTTTACCCCACATGGCGGAAGATATTTGGCAAAACCTTCCTTATCCGACTCCCTACAAATCTGTATTTGAGTCTGGATGGGTGAAATTAGAGTCAAAATGGCAGAACCCAGAATTAGTTAAGTTATGGGAAGAGTTACGCAAAACTCGCACCGAAGTTAACAAAGTATTGGAAAAAGCAAGGGCAGAAAAATCAATCGGTGCGCCTCTAGAAGCAAAAGTATTATTGTATGTCAAAGATACTGATTTAAGGGAAAAAATGCAAGGTTTTAACCCTATTGCTGAAGCAGAAAAAAGTCATTCCGAATTTCTGGAAGTAAAAATAGAAACTGAACCAGAAATAATAGAAAATACAACTCCTAATAATCCGCCAAAATCTAATGATAATTTTGCTCAAGCTCAAGAATTTTTATCAGATTTTCCTGATATTTTGAGCAAATTATTTGATGGGTATCAAAAACTTTTAGGAGCAGTATTTTTTCTCATTATATTACTGTTATTCATCAGAGTAGTATTCACAGTATTCACAACAATCCACCAAATACCTGTAGTAAATTCCATCATGGAATTGGTAGGAATCATCTACACAATTCGCTTTGTTACTCATAATTTGTTATTTGCTAAAACTCGGCAAAGTTTGTCAGAAAAAATCAAGTTGACTGCTGAAGATATATTAGGTAAAGGAGCTTTATCACCCAAACCGAAAAAATCAACAGACAATACAGTTAAACAGTCAGCAACCTTAGTATCTCCAGAAGGAGTTTTGGTGTATCCTAAAAAAGTTGATTCTCCTACATCGCCAGAAGTAATAGAAACAGAAACTTTGCCTCATCAACTTAATCAGATTGCTGGTAATGGAGTTGATGAATTACGTTATTTGTTTATTACTTCTCAAGTAGAATTATTGGAGACTCCAGAAAAGCTAAAAGATGTGGAATATAAATCTGTATCTGATGCTTTTGAAATAGGGGTAGTAAAAGCTGATGGCAAAAAATGCGATCGCTGTTGGAATTATTCTACTCATGTAGGAGTTTATTCAGAAGATCCTACTATTTGTGAACGTTGTGTTGCTGCTTTAGCAGGAGAATTTTAATCTAGAATTCTAGATTAAAAAAATGTAGAGACATTCCATGGAATGTCTCTATAGAAACTATTTTGCTTCTATAAACAAAATCTTGTAGGGAGGTTGCTGTACGGACGTTGCATCCAACCTCCCTACGGTTGATATTATACAGCGCTTCCCGATGTTATGAGGTACACCCCGAAGCGAACATCTTGCCCGCACTACAAGACATTCAATTCACGGCTTGTACATCATCAGCCCGAAATCTGCTGTATGATATATATTTATAACTATACTTTAATATTTAATCTTCCCACACCTCCGATACCTCCCCGACACTTCCCAGATGAGGACAGGGAGAGGGGGAGACACGGAGACACCGAGAGAGACATATAGGGTTTCACTGACACGTCGCGTCACCGCGTCACCGCGTCACCGCGTCCCCGCGTCACCGTGTCAAATCTTATATCATGTCCGCTTGAATAGTTATAAATAAGGAGGGAGGAGTCAGGAGTCAGGAGTCAGGAAGGAAGTGAGGAGAAAGACAGTATAAAAAGGAGAAAGTTTTTTTATCACTATTATCACTAATTATCCGGACATGATATTACACCCTTCCGAGACCTCCCACACTAACTAATTCTGCTCCCCCTTCCCCGTAACATCAATATCAATTTTTCTACCATTACTTCCCTGCTGTAAAAACTGCATTAATATCGCTTCCATCCGTGGGGATAAATCAATTGGTAAATTACCTGAGCGCAAATGCAAATCTCGTTGTGGAAATGGAATTTCAATCTGACGCTCCCGTAATATTGCCTCAATTTTAAAATACAACTCACTCCTAATAATCACCTGTTTACTAGGTTCAGAAGTCCATACCCGCAACTCAAAATCCAGAGAATTATCCCCAAACCCAATAAACAAAACCTGGGGTTCTGGTATCGACAACACATCTGGATAAACTGCTGCTGCTGCATCCAATAAAGCTTGAGTCACCCCCTCAACATTAGAACCGTAAGCAACTCCCACTGGCAACCGCAACGCTGAAACTGGATGATCGTGATCCCAATTTATTAACTCTGCTTCCAGAAACCGCGAGTTAGGTACAATAATAGACACATGATCCAATGTTGTCAGCATCGTACTGCGGGCACCAATGCGTTCAACTGTTCCCTGATATTCTCCAATTTCCACAAAGTCTCCCACTTGTATCGGACGCTCAAATAACAATACCAACCCACTACCAAAATTTTTGGCAATATCTTGGAAACCTAAACCAATACCCACACCAAACGCACTCGCTAATAGAGTAATAGAACTCAAGTCTAAACCCCACACCTGCAACAATACGATAATACCAATAGTAATTAAACCGTATTTGGTTATAGTAGCGATCGCCTCTTGAGCGCCACGGTTAATTCCAGTTACTCGTAAAATCCGCGATCGCAGCAGATTAGTTGTCCCACCGACACCAATTATTAGTGCCCAAACTAAACCTACTAAAATCAATAAATCTGGTACAGAATATGTTTTATTTCCCAAAGGAATTACCCTGGAAGTAAAAGTAGAAATTAAGGTATCAGTAAGTTGATAACTAAACTGTCGAGTCAGGGGAAATTGATTAGTAATATACAGCATTGTTCCCACCCATAAACCCATACGAGTAATCAGTAAACTTAAGCTAATTAATATTGGCAAACTTTTACTGTTTTCTGGATTGGAAACACCAACTTTCCGCAAAAAAAATTGCAAATATTTATTTAAAAATTTTTGCCAGATTATCCTTAATGCCCAGTTAAATGTGATGGCAATATTAATTACTAAGGCTACTTGAATTAATGTCTTGCCAATAAATCTAAAAGAGCGTTCTTGTTGAGCAATTTTGACTGCTTCCTCAATTTTTGTTGCCCACATTTTTGCCTGTTCGGTGGGGCTACTCCCTGGAAAAACATCTTTTTGAGTAACAGTTAATAAATAAGAATTATTTAACCAAATCGTCGGTAGTTTTTCATCTAGTTCAACTTTTATTTCTATAACTTTTGATGCAGAAACTGCTGTTAATAATTGATTTTCGATTAACTCGGCTCTTTTCTCAGCAGTATATTCTCCGGCACTACTAACTTTGAGAATAGGTCGCCCATCTAAAACTACTGGAGCTGTAGAATTTTTAAGTTCGACTAATGCGGCTCCCGGACTAAAAATTATGAAGCTGCTGAGGATAAGAGCGATCGCAGCAAATATAGCAACTTGGAATATTCCTGATTTATTAGATTGATAATTATAATTATTTATTATGCTCACTTTTTTCTCCACATCTTTGTATTCTTATATACAAAATATAAATATTTTTTGAATTTATTGTAGCATGATGTAGGACAAGTTGATAGATATGAGTTTTCTAATCAAAATTAGTAATTCCTACACTGCTTTACTAATTAAATTTGGATATACATATATTGGAACAATAGGCGGGAGTCTAAATCCGGAAAAGTGAAAATTTTATTATTATAAATAAGTTCTAATTAATCAACTTATAAACTCAAAATGTCAATCGTACAAATATCTAATTTTTAATTCTAAAAAAGGAAGATGCGTTGCATAATCAAAAGCTGAGACGGCAAAGAATCAATTGTTTAATTGAGCAAAAAATCACAGCATTTTTGGAGTTGAGCAGGTAAAAAATTTTAGGAATTTAGGCAACAGGCAATAGAGAATTAATAAACTTTGCCTCACCATCCTCAAAAGTGCTGTAGATATAAATAACACTAAATCCGGCGATCGAAAGAACCTTTATTATGAAGGGAAGGCAGACAACAGAAGGGTTAAAGAGGAATTTGAAAAGCGGACTTTTGATAACCGAATTTGGTATAATAGAGAAAGAGAGCGGAAATTTAAGCACCAACAGAGAAGTTCAGGAGGGTTTGAGTTAGAGTAAATCTTACCAAAAGTCTGTCCCCACTATTTCCATGATTCTCTATTGAATGGTAATCACGCAGGGGCAAGGAGTTCGATCGCTTTAATCATTGGCCTGAGTTTTTTTATTGCTATAAGTTACAAGATAATTACTTTCGCCAACACTATCTTCGCTATATTTACCCCAAGTAGGCAGGAACTTCTGCATCTAATGTCCCAATGGTTTAATAGTTTTGAAATGCCTGAAAAATAAGCATTCTAAGGTTTATAAATTAGGTAGCAAAAGCGACCTAGAGGTTGATTTTTAAGTTTTATTTGCTGTAGGGTACTAGCCATTAACCCGTCTAAAAAAGGTGACAAATTATAAGTCTTGGAGCCATTAAAACTTTCTTTCTCTTTTAAATTCCACTGACTTGACCACTCAGGCAATTCCAAAGCTTGAGGAAATATCTCAGCCGAAAACCAATAAACGCCTTTGTCCATGTCATTATAATTAAACATAGTAGAAAAAAGTAATTCATTTTCCTGAATTTGCCAATCATTAAATTTAATTAGTTGATTTCCATTGTATTTGGCAAAATTTCGACTGTTATTATTATATTCAGTTACAACAGTCGCTGAGAAATTGTTTACAGGTAGTAGATAAGGCAATTCTTCATAACTAACTTGATAGTTAATTGTTCGCTCCCGACCGACTTCATCCTTCAGCATTAAGCGTTCAGTAGTTTCCCTATTTTGCATTGAAACCATTACATTACCATCGTTTACTGTCAATAATCGTCGCATCCCCTTTAAGGTTAAGTTGTCTTCTTTGATGTTCAAAATCAATGGAGTTTGAACCAGCTTTGAATAAAATATTACAAACTGATTGTCACTAAAATTTAATCCTTGTTTCTGACTAGCTGCCTTCATACGGTCAAAAAAACTTGCCACATTTTCATAACTCCCTAATACTAAAAGGTAGAAAGGATGAAAGGTTTCTGGATTATTCGGTTTGGTGAGATACTCAAAAGAATTATCGACTAATCCAACATCATAAACTATTCCATCAAATTCACTTCTAACCGCTAAAATACCGACTGCTAAATCTTTTTTCAAATAGTTAACTTTCAAGCTCTCTATCACCCGCGCTGTTTCCCCATCTTTCTGATAAAGATCGGTAACGATGATCGAAAGATGATCGTGATTATTATTATTTAAGGACTCGAGCGCCTTATCAATTTGAGCATCTAAAAAGGGTTCCCTACTTGTATAAAACGATGGACTTTGTGCAATTAGGGAAGACCTTTCGTTCGGGAGCGGGATTCTTTTCGTCCCAAAACTATAGTATTTAACTGCAAGTGAGTTCTCGAAAGCTGTAATTGCAGCAGTTTCAATTAATCGAAGGGTACGGATATAGCGACTGTCAGGAACATTGACAAATCCTTGCATCGAAGGAGTTCCATCAATTTGGACTATTGGCTGTATGGGATTGGATTTGGAAGCAAGTCCCTCTATTGGACTGGATGATAGGTCGCAATTCTTGGAAACTTGCTTTGGAGCGCAGGCAACTAAGACTAGAGAGAAACCTATCATCGATGCTTGACATATCTTGTTTTTCATGATCAGTAAAATTTATAGCAAAATGTAACAAAAAATACAGAAAAAAAAAAGAAATCTATGTATTGTAAACAAAAATAATTATACATACATCAAAAAAAAACAGCATCGCGTCAAAAAGTAGCTATGCTGAGGCTTTTTCCATAAAACAAGTATTAAAAGAAAATGGCCAAACGAGAAGAAAGCCTTTTTGAGGTATTAATGTTGCTCGGCGCGATCGCGAGTGGCGGTATTTTCATATTAATTCAACGTTGGTTATTTACCAGTGGCATCATTCCATTGCTAGATGTGGAGCCGAGCAAATGGGTTTCTAGTGCTTTCATTCCAGCTTCCCTAATTGTCTTTGCCATCTCAGCAATCTCAGCAATTCTGTGGTATTTGATGGCATTAAAAATAAGACCAGAATTTAGAGTGCAAGACGGCACCCTATTGGCTCGTGCCAAATGGGTTGCTTTTTTGTTGGCTCCGGTTTTTAGTATTATCGTCACTCTCATCATTTTTGGAGAAGCTAGTCCAACAGCTTTCCCCTACTTTTTTGTATTCTTAGTCATCAATATGTTAGTCACATTTTGGCTATCAACTGCACTAGCAACTCCAACAATATTAGCTCATGTAGTGCTTTTTGCTCCTTTGATTCGTAGTGTTCTGAGGCTAGACTAAACCATGACCGCTTATATTATCGCCATTGGTGGAACCGGAGCCAAAATAGTTGAATCCATTATTCATGCAACAGCATTCGGTTTATTTTCCACCAAAGACAAAACTGAAGATTTACAAATTTTATTAATCGATCCAGATACTGGAAATGGTAACGCCATAGCCGCCAAGCAAACCTTCGGTATTTATCAAAAGAGCTATCAAATCTTCAACACAAATCAAGACAGACCTTGGATGAGTTCAAAAATAGAATCAATAAAAAGTTGGTCGATTTTTGATAATGCCAATGTTAAGCTCAAAGATGTGTTTGGATACACCAATTATAAAAGTGACGACCCCAGAAAACACTTATTTGATATTCTGTACACCAAACAAGAGCGCGAAGTAGACCTGAAAGAAGGATTTAGAGGTAGACCCG
>JASJEE010000045.1 GCA_030064835.1 Microcoleaceae cyanobacterium MO_207.B10
GCGAGTGAGGTTTTCGTCTTCGGCGAGAGTTTTTACGTCGTACTTAAGGTCTGTTCCCAGAAAGTCTTTGAGTTCCATAGGAGGTTTTGTATAAGAGGAAATAGTAATCAGCAGCTATAATATACTATGCTGTAGACTACACCAAACAATACCTAACTGTGGGACATTTCTGAGAAGTTAGGTTTCGACAAATTTTTAGCTAATATCAAGTCTCACAAATGGCTAAGATTTCTAATTCTATTTTGACACCTAATATTTTTGGCTACATCTATAACTACTTACAAATACAAGACTCTAATTATTAGGTATGTAGATAATTTTGCCTAAGTCCTGAAATATTTAAAAATCTCATTTAGTTACTTATGCTTCTAGACAGCTTAAAGTGTTGATGAAGTCATAATTTAGTATCTCTAAAAAATTAAGAAGTATGGTTTTTGGTGCGTTACGGCGAAGATTTTCAATTCAATATATCAAAGAATAAATAATATTTGTCGCCTAACACACCCTACTAGATATAAAATAAATCGATCTACGGTTTGGGTAGAAAAGTAACTACTCCATAAGCATCCGTAGATAAATATTTTGATGCTGCTTGTTGAATATCTACAGCGTCAAGTGCTTGAATATGTTGAGGATAATTAAGCGCTGGTACTAAGTCTCCCATCATTGACTGATAATAACCATATAAATTAGCTCGATCGCTCGGTGTCTCATTAGCAAAAATAAACCTATTGGCGACAAGAGTACGAATACGTTGAATTTCTGCTGCTGTCACCGACTCTTGTTGGATGTTGCGAATGTGTTGAGCGATCGCTGTTTCGACTTCAGCTAAATTTTCCTGTGAAAGTCTGGCAGAAATATAAAACACACCTTGATGACGATAACTCATATTACTCACACCAATAGAATAAACCAAGCCTCGTTCTTCCCGTAAGTCGCGCACCAAGCGAGATGTTTTTCCCCGACTCAAAATAGTTGCCAACACATCTAAAGCATAAGTTTCATGTAATTCAGTTAACCCAGGTACTCGCCAAACCATAATTAACCTTGCTTGTTGGAGAGTGTCGTCAACTACTTCGTGGCGAACTATTTCTGTAAATGGTAATTCTGGTGTCAGTTCGCATATATTAGGTGGGAGTGGAGATATTTCTGAGTCTTTTTGATTGTAGGTTTCTGTAAATGAGTCTGTGACAATATCAATTAATTCTGCCACTGGTAAATTTCCGACTACTGTAGCTGTCATGGAAGTAGGTTGATACCAAGTCCGGTGAAAGTCACGCATTTGTTGGGGAGTAAGTTGAGAAATGATTTCCGCTGGACCTAATACTGGGCGACGATATGGCAATTTTTCAAAAGCGGTTTCAATAGCTCGGCGATAACAACGACGGTTGAGGTTATCGTGTGAACGCCGAATTTCTTCGAGTACAACAGAACGCTCTCGTTCAAAAGCTTCATCAGCGATGCTGGGGTTGAGAAGCACTTCCCACTGCAAGGGGGCCAACTGGGCAAAGTCTTTGGGGGCGGTGGTGATGTAAAAGTTGGTGTAGTCTTGGCTAGTCGCGGCGTTCATTACGGCACCTTGTTGTTCTACTCGGCGTTCAAATTCACCACTGGGGAGTTTGGGGGTGCCTTTGAAAATAATATGTTCGAGGAAATGGGCCATGCCGTTGATAGATTGGGATTCTAGGGCGGAGCCAACGTTAAGCCAGATACTGAGGTTGACGGCTTCAACGGGTAGGTGTTCAGCAATGATGGTAAGTCCATTTGCCAGTTGATGAATCGTGGGGGCGTTGAGATTTTTATGGGTTGCTGGGATTAGGGTTGAGGTCATTCGTTATTTTATTTATTTTTGGTCTTCTATATCTTAATCATCAGTTGGCAATTGGGTTGTTAGATTTGAATGTATTTTTTGCGGTTTTAGTTAGGTTTCTACTGAAAAAGGTTTTGATGGTCTTGTTTAAAATTTTGATTTTATACCATATTTTTTTATATATGTCAACGTTAAAAGGCTCAAAGTTAATAAAATTACTAGATTTACTTCTCAATTTTTCTGAAGTTACATTTGAGCGATCGTAAACATGAAGTGAAAAGTTAAACCAATGAGTAGACATCTCCAGAAAACAGGGAACAGGGAACAGGGAGAAAAAATTAATAATTTCTTGATAATAATTGATTTGATTTTTGATTATCGGAGATGTCTAGTAGTTCAATAGTTCGTAAGTTATTCAATTTTTAAAATAATCAAAAGTTAGATAAAAGTAAAATATTATGTCAAATAATCAAGATGAAACTGCGAGTTTAATCAAATTTGCTAATGAACTAAAACGTGTCGATCGGGTAGAAGAAGCAATTGTTAATTTTCAGGCTGCTGTAGATATTAATCCTGAATGTTTATTAGCATGGGAAGGTTTAGTTGAATGTTATCAAAAAATAATTAAAATTCATCCGAGAAAGTTAGAAAATTATCGAATTTTAGGAGAAATTCTCAGGAAACAGGGTAGGTATGAAGCAGCTATTGCTTGTTATCATCAAGCTCTTGAATATGCACCGAAAGCTGATTGGATTTATGGGCTAATAGGCGATACTTTTAGGGAACTTAAACAACTAGATGAAGCAAGACAATCTTATCAAAAAGCTATAGAGTTAAATTCTAAAACTATTTGGTTATATATTCGGCTAGGAAGTATTTTAAGAGAGCAAGAAAATTTTGATGAAGCTATTAGTTATTATCAACGAGCAATAGAATTAAATCCCGAAAATTCTTGGGTGCATATTGGGCTAGGGGAGACTTTTAAAGAACAGGGTGATTTTGATATGGCGATCGCTGTTTATGAAGATGGATTAAAAGTTATTCCCGAAGATTATTGGTTACATATAAAATTGGGAGAAGTTTTTCAGCAAGTTGATAGATTATTTGCAGCAGTTACTATTTATAAAAAAGCGGTTCAACTACAGCCGAAAAATATAGCAGGGTATCATAATTTGGCTTTAGTTGAAGCTAAGTTAGGTAATATTGAATCTGCTTTAGAAATTTATCAAACTGCGATTAGCCTGAATCAGAATAATGCCAATATTTATGTTGGTTTCGGGAATTTTTATGTAAATTTTTGGCAAGATTTTCAGGCAGCTTTAACAAATTATGAGAGAGCATTAGACTTAGACTCAAAATCTGTATATGCTCATTTGGGAAAAACTAAAGTATTAATTGAATTAGGAAGATTTGAAGATGCCAAAAAATTATGTAGTAACTTGATTGAACAATTTCCTCAAGAACCGAATTTATGGAAATGTTTAGGGAGGATTGCTCAACAACAACAAGAGTGGGATATTGCTCTAAAAATATACAAAACAGCTATCAATAATTTTCCGAAAAATATATCTTTTTATATAAGTATGGGAAATTTGTTAATTGAGTTAGCTGAATTTCAAGAAGCAAAAATAGTATTTGATGATGTCTTAGATAAAGCTCCCAATCAACCTGATGGTTTATGTGGGTTAGCTCGAATATTGGAACAGCAACAGAAGTGGGATTTAGCATTAATAAAATGGCAAGAAGTAATTGCACAATTTCCCCAATATATTCCTGGTTATATCCATTACAGTGAAATTTTGATTAAATTAGAAAAATTTTCAGAAGCAGAAGCAACTTTACAGAAAGTATCTGGATATTCTAGTGATGTTTATCTGGCTTTAGGTAATTTATATTTTCATCAAACCAAATATGAACTAGCAATTCATCACTATCAAAAAGTTATTGAATCGGGAAAAGTTTTTCCTGCATATTTTCAGCTTTGTCGGTGTTTTTTAATTATTGGTGATTTAGAGAAAATAAATCAAATATTAGACGAGTTTGTCTCCAAAAAATATATATTTAATCAACATCGTATGGTTGAGGAAATTATTGAGGCTTGTCAATTAGCTCAAAACGGAAATTTACAATTAGCTTGGAATATTTATCAGAGTAATATAGTAGCCTATCAAGATTTCACAATTAAAAATTTATCCACAAATATTCACTATAATCAATTCATTTGTATTTTATCTATTTTGAGTATCACCCGCTCTAGTTTGGCTAATCATCAGGATGATTTGGTGACGCAATTAATTGATTTAGTCCGGAAGTATCAAACAATATTTGAACCTCAACACATTAGCTTATCAATTATTTCTCTATATTTAGGTCTTTACTATAAAAATAATCAGAAATATCACCAGGCAATCTCATATTTTCAAAACAGTTTATCATTAAATCCGGAGAACAATTTTTGTTTATCTTTGCTAAAAAGCACTTTAAATAGACAACATAATTATCTCAATCAGACTCTATTTGCTTCATCAAATCGAAAAATAGTTATCCTGATTATATCCTGCAAAAAAAATCTGGATAAAATTCAAATATTGAGAGAAAAACTATATCAAAAAATTAATCTTCCCTACTGTTTTGTAGTCGGAGAACCAGAGTTAACTTCAGAGTGGCAAAATCAGGGAGATATTTTATATGTCAAATCTCCTGATAATTATGAATCTTTACCTCTAAAAATTTTCCAAGCATTAAAATGTCTACATTGTTGCTTTGATTTTCAGGGAGTATTGAAGTTAGATGATGATACTTGGATTCAAGATATTCCCAGATTTTTAGAATTGATAGATTGGTTAGAAACAGAATCTACCCATGATTATCTAGGTAATATTAGAGGATATTCTATTGGTCGGTCTTGGCATTTTAGCAAATGTGAATCAACATCTATTGATAAAACTCCTTATGATTTGCCATTTGTAGCAAGGTGGTGTGATGGTGGCAGTGGATATTTTTTATCTGCAAAAAGTTTGCAGGTTTTGTTTGAAAATACAATAAAATATCCAGGTTATTTCCGTGGAGAATTATATGAAGATGTGCTGGTGGCAAAAATTCTGTATTTGAGTGGCATTAAACCCTATGAATTTAATTTATTAAAGTTGGGAATTATTGCTGCTAATATTCAGCCAAATTTACAAGAGTTAGATGCTGAAATTTATTTGAAAGAGGGTGAAAAAGCTGCTCAAAAAGAAAATTTAGAACTTGCTGTTAATAACTTTCAGAAAGCTATTGAAATTGAGCCTGACCAGCCACTAGAAGTTTATAAAAGTTTGAGTCATTTTTTAGTAGAAATAGAGCGGGTAGAGAAAGCGATCGCTGTATTAAAATCAACTATAGATAGATTTCCTGAAGATGCCAGTATTTATCTAAAGTTAGGAAATATTTTAGTTAAAAAAGGAGAAACTGAAGCTGCCTTAAAATATTATCGTCAAGCAATAAATATCAACCCCAATCAACCACCGAGAATTTATCGTGCTTTAAATATTCAAGCTTTTCGAGTTTTAAAATTAGAAGAGTTGGGATTAGCTTATTTACCAATTCCTAAATGTGCTAGCACTACTCTTAAATACGTCTTTTACTCGTTAAAAATGCACAAAGAATATTCCCAACCCATAGAAAATATTCATAATTTTTGGTCTTCCCGCAGTCATGTCTTTCAGAATCTCCAAAGTTTAGATGATTATTTCAAATTCACTATAATTCGTGACCCGATAAAAAGATTTTTGTCATGTTATAAAAATCGAGTATTACATCATAAAAATCTTTGGTTAAAATCCGTGCGAGGCAAATTAGAAAATGCTGGTTTAAAGTCAGAACCTAACATTAACTATTTCGTCGAAAATTTAGAAAATTACTTGAAAAGTTCTGATGCTATTGTTCATCATGCTTCACCCCAGAGCCAATATCTAGGTGAAGATTTGAGTATTTATGATTTGATTTGCCCAATTGAAAATTTAGAAAATCTCCAACAGATAATTTTTCAAAAGGCAAATGTTGAAATAGAATTACCTCAACTTCAAACCGGAGGTCCGAAAATAACTCTCAAAGATTTAACTGAAAAGTCTTTGAAAAAGCTAATAGAATTTTATGCAGCAGATTATCAACTTTTAGAAGATTTTTATTCTGTTGATGCTATTTGGAAAGAGTATAAAACAGTTAACAGTTAACAGTCTATCTCATACCATTTTCACAAAAGATTGCTACATTGCTTGATTATAGGTAGTAGGTAGAAGAAGTGCAAATATTCCGCTCCTTTGGCAGAATATTTTATTGTAAAAATTCCCTACCTCTGCGAGTGCAAGCTTTTTTGAATTTAGTATAATACTTAATAAAAAATATGTCTTTAAATTTTCAATCTATTTTAATTGTCACTTATGGTAGAAGTGGCTCTACTTTACTTCAAGGTATTTTAAATAATATTGATGGGGTTTTGGTCAGAGGCGAAAATAATAACTTTATTTATGGATTATATGAAGCTTATAAAAAACTGATAGACGTTTCTAGCCACAAAGATACTTCTCAACCGAATCATTCTTGGTATGGAGGAGGAGAAATTGACCTAGAATTATTTTTAAATGATTGTCGGGAGATGGTTAGGAATGTTTTATTAGCTAACAGCAACGATGATAAAAATGTTCTTTGTTATGGCTTTAAAGAAATCCGATATTTTGAAGTCTATCAACAAACAAAAGATATTACTGATTACTTAAATTTTCTCGGTAAAATTTTTCCTAAACCTGCTTTTATATTCAATACCAGAAATCTAGATGATGTCTTAAAAAGTGGGTGGTGGGCAAAAATGAATACCGAATCAAGAACAAGACTTATAGAACTAGAAATAGCTTTTCAAGCCTACATAGAAACTCACCAAACAAATTCCTTTATGGTTTCCTATGAGGATGTAGTTTGTCAGTTAAATAATTTTAAATTATTGTTTGATTTTTTGGGGGCTGCATACCCAGAAAATATGGATGAAATTTTACTTACTCCCCACGGTTACGGACAGAAAAATATTCAGGCTAATCAAAATTTTACTTTGAAACTAACACCTGCATCTTTATATCATCATTTATTTGTTGTTTGTGAAATTGACAATGTGCCTAAAAGGATATTGCCCAGTCAAGAGTTTAATCTAGCTGGTGTGGTAATTCCGGCAAATAATCAGATGTTTGTTTCGGGAATATATATTATGTCTTCTGGAAAAATAGTTAGAGCGGAATTAGGTTTAAATTCTCCCGTCTATGGTAAGAAATATACTCAAATTTTGGCTAGTAATAATGCTCGTTTTAAATTTCATAATCTAATTTTCCCGAAATCAGAAAATTTACATCTTTTTGTGGAAATAAATGATTGTCAAAAAGTGGAAATAGCTACTCTTTATATTGATTTTTCTCAGTAAGTAGTCGTGCTTTGAGGAATTTCCTAGTTGAGAGAGGGAAAAGGGAATAGGGAATAGGGAGTAGGGAGAAATAATTGATGTTCTCTTGACGATAATTGATTTGATTTTTTATTATTTTTTATTATTGGAGATGTTCTATTAATAATTTATGGATAAGATTGGAGATTTATCATACAGAACTTTTGAAATTGATGAACCACATCACCATAACCAAAACCTTGTAGGGACTTTGCATAAAACATCCCTACTGTACTCTACTGAAATGAAAACCGCTGTAAAAGATGTAATTGAAGTAGCAGTCAGCAGTCAGCTTATTCAAGGTGTATAATGGGGGATTATTTCCCCCCATAAAAGCCACACCACTAATTTTTTCAAGCTCTTGTGAGGGACTTAAACCCTCGAATTTTTAGCGCTCCAGCTAAATGCTGGCAAGCGTAGCATTCCGTAAGCAAAAGCTGATAGCTAGTTAATAATTACCCCTGATGAAAATCAGGGGATTGACTCAAATAAAAGTTTTTGATTTATCCCCTATCCAAGGGTCGGCTTCAAGGCATGAATTGTTGAATTAATAATTATTAACTATCCACTCTTAATGATTAATTATTAACTATTAATTATTAATTATTCGGTGATTTTCTGCCATATTTACCCGAAAATACTCACTTTTTCCCCTCTCTTCACCGAAAACCTGGTACGTAAGCATTCAGCTCTCAGCTTTCAGCGTTCCTCATTTTTGGCATTTGGAGAATGAATTAAGATTTAAGTAGTGCCATAATTAAAAGTCTGAGTAACAGCGGACATCATCAATTAACTTTAACTATTTATACCAATTTCCCAAAAGAATGTGATGCTTGAGCCAACTTCAACTATTAACTAATTAATCAAGTTTTTCCACTTTATCCCTGTTATAACCAGCTTTTTTCTTTTTTTTCCGATGATTTCACCACACCCAAAACCCCACACCCAACACCCAAGATTGATAATATTTGTAGCAAACATTGATCAATTTGGTATGAGGTAAATATTTGATTGCTGGCAAGGGTAGTATCCCCCAGGGAAGGGCTGACTGCTAATAGCTGAATCCTTACCCTGGTACTTTTTCTGTGATCAAAATTGCTCCAACCAATATCAGTCAATCCTTTGATATTTTATCAGCCAGCCCTAAATCGGGTTTGCTGAATAAAGCTAGAAGTTAGGATAGCTAAAACAATATAGCTTTTTATCTTCAATTTATCTCCTAGTTATTGGCTCTTATTAGCCTCAAAATACGAAAATTTTCTGCTGCAATTCCAGAAAATTTGTTGACATAAAATGGCCGAAACCGTCGCTTGTTCCCCCCATCTCCGCGTCTGGTGCGTCCCCCTGTCCTGCCCCTACCAACCAATTTTTTCAGCAGACCCTAATTATTAGTAATATTCGCCTGCCTCGGTGAGGGCTTTTTTTATTGGTATTAGAAGCCGACTGTGTAGCAGCAGTTTAACTTTTCCCTAGAGAATATTTCTTTGGTTATCTAAGAAAAGAGGATGAAAAAAGCAGCTAATCGAATGAGATTCAAAATTAGGAATCTTATAGTTGAACTACACCACAAAGCTACTTTGTTTTTAGTGCAAAATTTTGATGTGATTTTACTCCCAAATCCATGAAGTTTCTCAGATGACAATCAAATCTAGTAGGAAACTAAGAAGCAAGTGAGTTAGGCAAATGTTAACTTGGGCGATTACAGGTTTGAGCTTTTCTTGAAACATAAAGCTGGTGAATACAACAAAATAGTCTGAGATGTAAGTGAAGCTTATACTAGCAAAACCGTTAGCTGGACTGGTGAAATCCTCAAGAACTTAGGTGGCCAAAAAATTGTTACTGGTAATGATGGTTTCCGCCTCGTTCGCGAAGCGGAACGGATGTTCTATAACGACTTAAATAGCGCGCGTGGAATTTTGATCAAAAGCGTGGTAGAAAATTTTTCTACCACATTGGGAGATATCCCCTCAGTAGTTTAATCTTGCTGTGCATTGTTAACAATTGTTAGCAACATCCTATCGGATGCAACAAGGATGTCAACCTGTTGTCAAGTATCAACTTAGAATCCCCATAACTTTAAATCTGTAGAGGAGGGATTGCTGATTAAATCAAAAGCACTGACAAATACAAGTAAAGATTTTAGCCTTTTTGGAGCTAAAAAAGTGCAAATTTTTCAGCTTGAGTGACCAAAAAGTTAGAATGAAAGGCAGGCAAGTACAGAAAAATCAAGGGAAAATTATTTCTTCTACTTTATGTGTCTTCCCACCCTCTGCTTTTTTTTCAGCAAACCGCAGATCTAGTCTAATCAGAATCTCGGTTTACAGTCTCAGGTGAAAAAGCTGGCAAGCAAATAGCAATATATTCAGCTCCCTCTTTACCCGGTGTACTATATCTAATCCATTCTCCCTTCTGAGCAATTACCGCTTGGCCAGAATTAACCTCTAACCGACCACCTTCATATTCAACGTGAAGAGTCCCCTTTAACACTAGGGTAAATTCATCAAATTCTGGACATTGGCCTGGTTCAATCCATCCACTAGGAGACTGCATTTGAGCAATGCTAATGGCTTGAGTTTGACTATTGACACGACCGATATATTCGTCAATCAGTTTTGGTTTATTTCCTGCAGGAGCAATCCGAGTAGGCTTTTCAATCAATTGTGGCATGATATTTAGGGTCGGCTGAATAACTATTTTGATGGAGGCCAGGACTCAGGAGTCATAATAAATGGGGATGACAAAGCAGGCATCAGGAACTAAAGTATTTCATATAAATTTAATCTGGGTTTACTAGCATCAGAGTTTGATTGTATTCTACAGGTTCTCCATTTTCGATTAAGATTTCCACTATTTGTCCAGAAACTTCAGCCTCAATTTCATTCATCACCTTCATCGCTTCAATAATGCAGACTGTTTGACTAGAAGTAATCCGATCGCCTAACTCTACAAAAGAGGGTTCATCTGGCGCGGGTGCCCGGTAAAAAGTACCAACTACTGGAGACAAAATCTCTACAAATTTTGAACTATTAATTGGTGGTGTTCCTGAAGGTGTTCCACCAGTTTGTGGCGTTGCCACTCGTCCCGGTTCTCCAGGCCCACTAGAAACAGCAGGAGTAGCCCATTCAGTAACTGCATCGCTGCGGTCAGGAGATAGTAATAAGGGGCGATCGCTAACGGCAGTCCCTTTTCGTACCGTCAGTTCTAAATCCCCACTTTTTAAAGTCAACTCCGAAATATTAGTTTGGTCTATAGCTGTTAATAGTTCCCGAAGTTGATGTAAGTCTAATTCCACAGTTTTTATGTCCCCACTCAATTGGCTTTAACCTAATTAATTTTGAATAAAAAATACAGTATTTTATAGATGCTTAAGTGGTAAGCATTCAGTTATTAAGACTCAGCATTTCCTAAAGAATGCTGCGCCAATAGCTTTTGTTTGAAAGGCGGAAAATATATTTGTGATTCATAGGACAGCTATTATGATGTACTTTGACTGATACTTGAGGATAGGAATTCACGATTTAAATCATCCCTGATGAATTTATTTTGTATGAAGCTAATGGCTGTTAACGCAGTTCCTCCGCAGGAGGCTAGTTGACTGCTGTTTGCGCAGCATTCCGAAAGAAATACTTACCTTAAGTGTAAAAGTAGAAGTATGAATAGACAGCAATAACAACATAAATTTATTGAGATTAAACCAGTCTCAATCAAACTTTTGGCACAACTAATACCAGGACAAAAAGCATACCTAGCATCATCATTTTTAATCAAAAATTGAGGGTAAAAAGCAGGGGATTATACCCCTGCCAGGAATACTCGAATAAGTTTCCTGCTTTTACTCTCTACCCAAGTAAGAGTCATTTCGCGTATCAATCTTAATACGTTCTCCTTTAGATATAAATAGGGGAACCATAATTTGAGCGCCAGTTTCTACTGTTGCTGGTTTAGTACCACCAGTAGCAGTGTCTCCTTTAACACCAGGGTCAGTCTCAATAATTTCAAGAACTACCGAGTTTGGTAGTTCAACTTCTATTACTTGGTCTCCCCACTTAATGACATTGACCTCCATGTTTTCACTGAGATATTTGACGCGATCGCCAATTTGCTCTGGATTAAGGCGGGCCTCTTCATAAGTTTCCATATCCATAAACACAAATTGTTCACCATCTTTATAGGTATGCTGCATGGCCCGTTTGTCTAGAGTAGCTTGGGGTAATGTTTCCCCAGCTCTAAATGTGCGCTCAACTACACTGCCTGTTTGGGCATTTTTTAGCTTGGTTCGGACAAAAGCAGAACCTTTACCAGGTTTGACGTGCAAAAATTCTACCACTCGCCAAACCGAACCATCTAATTCAATGGTGACACCAGGGCGAAAATCATTACTAGAAATCATATAACACCGTTATCGCGGTTCTTAAATTATTCAGATTAGGACTTAACATTAGACATCGTACAACACTCCCTATGCACATTAGAATCAACTGTAGCCCAAATCCTAAACTCATAAGTTTTGAGTGTTATAGCGCCACCGACTTCATTTCAACCCCTAATGTAAATTATTATATATATCATATAAATTATTTATAGTCAAATAACTTTTCAAGTATTTAGGGTAAAGTTTTGATTATCAGTTGTATCTGGAGGATTAGGAGTAATTTCCTTTCCTGCTGAATGCTGCCCAAACATGAATTAGTCCCAATAAAATCTAAAATCTAATTTATCCACCGAAAAAATTATGGGAGTATGGACAGTAAGATATAGCCATATACAGCATCTGATCGGGGTTATGATTTATAAGGTGTGAATTGAATTTCTTACAGTGCGGGCATCTTGCCCGTAATCAGAGGCATCTTGCCCGCGATAGTTGTACCTCATAACATCGGGAAGCGCTGTAATGGTTAGTAATATGAGTAAGGGATTGACATTCTCTCGACGATGAGCGATTCCTACAACGCAGGATTCGTAAACCTCACGATTTAGATATCTTTTTGATAGCACCTGCCTTCCAAGGTTTACCGAATTATTAATAATTAATAATTAAATAATTATGGAATTCTGGTTGAAAGCCGACCCTTTTCAGGGGAAAAAAGCGGTCGGAAAGCGGAGCAGTCCGTAGGATGGGATGGCGATGCTTCGGAGCGGCTCTGAAAGAGCGGGTCTCCTTTCCCTCCGGGACGCTACGCGCACTTCGGAGCTTTGCGGAGCGCAAACGCCATATCCAATCGACCAAGAGAAGAAATAATATTTCCGGCTCTGCAATTCCGTAACGGTTTTAACCAGAGGTAATTATTAATTATCCCTGATCAATTATCAATTAATGAATCCCTTTAGGTCTTAACAGTTGCCCCACATACTGACACTGCTAGGCCAGCAGCCAAAAGATTTATACTGGCATTGATGTCCCAGTCATGGTGAGTCCCACACTTTGGACAATCCCACTTTCTAATAGACATCTCCAATAATAAAAAATCAAATCAATTATCCTAAAGAAAACATCAATTTTTTCTCCCTACTCCCTACTCCCTACTCCCTCTTTTCCGGAGATGTCTATTAGTATCACTAAAATAATTTTGCACAATCTTGAAAATTCTCTCAGAGGCATGACCATCACCGAAAGGATTAATTGCCATTGCCATTTTCTCATACTTGCTCACATCACTCAATAATTCTACAGCAGCAGCCACAATATTATTCGTATTAGTACCAACCAGTTTAGCAGTTCCAGCAATTATTGCCTCTGGTCTTTCCGTAGTTTCTCTTAATACTAGAACCGGTTTTCCTAAACTGGGAGCTTCTTCTTGCAAACCCCCAGAATCAGTTAATATTAAATAACTATTTTGAATTGCTCCGACTAACTCACTATAATCAAAAGGTTCTTCTAAAAATATCCTGGGATGATTGCCTAAAATTGCTCTTAAAGGTTCTCTAACTGTGGGATTTTTATGTAGAGGTAAAACCAAAGCAGTATCAGGAAATTTATCTAAAATTTGCAAAAATCCTCTAGCAATTTCCTGTAAAGGTTCTCCCCAATTTTCTCGCCTATGAACTGTTGCTAATATAACTCGATATTGACTCCAATCAAAATTATTAATATCACATTTTGGCTGAGATTCTGCCACTTTTAGCAAGGCATCAATTACTGTATTTCCTGTTTGGTGAACAGCTCCCATTACACCAGATTTTTGCAAATTTTCTACAGCTAAACTTGTTGGGGCAAAATGCAATAGAGCTATCTGAGAAATTAAACGACGATTTGCTTCTTCGGGATAGGGATTAAATAAATCATTAGTCCGTAAACCTGCTTCTACGTGACCAACTGGAATTTTTTGGTAAAATGCAGCTAGGGCTGCAGCAAAAGCGGTACTGGTATCTCCTTGGACTAATATTAATTGGGGCTTTAGTTGTATAAATAATTCTTCTAATCCTTGTAAACTTCGACACAGAATATCTGTCAATGTTTGCTGAGTTTGCATGATTGCTAAATCTTGATTAGGGTTAATAGAAAATAATTCCATTACTTGGGTAACCATTTCCCGATGTTGACCAGTTAAAATTACCTGGGTGTTAAAATCTGGGGAATTTTGAAATATTTTAATAACTGGAGCTAGTTTAATCGCTTCGGGGCGAGTTCCTAATATAATTGCAACTTTGATAGGAGAATTCAGCATTTTTACTTAGCTTTATCTATTGTTTGAGTCAATGATCCAATTTTATTTTATCAATGTTTATCAGCGATTCATAGATAATGTATTTTGGTATAAATTCGGAAATACAGGACTTATAACTGATTTTTTTCCATATTTTTTACCTACTGCAGTTGAGACTATTTTGGTATTTTTTATTGATTTAATTTTGCGAGTTTATACATACATAAATAGTTGGGCACGAAAATGATGACAAGTGACGATTTAGCTTTCAGGTTAGGATTTGATTAAATTAAGATGAATAAATAGTTGATCAGGAGAGTAATCAGATGTCAGGGTTGTTTCAAACTAATATTTTGTCAAGTATCAAGATACTTGATGAAAGTTGCTACTTATTGAAGCCAGAGTTAAAATTTTTTGATTTATCATCAGATTTATTTACAGCACTGGCCTTTTTTTCCATAGCATTTATACTTATTTATTGTCTGATTAGACGGCCAAATATACCCTTTAAATGGACTTTTTGGATGTTTGCAGTTTTAATGATTGCTAGTGGTATCTCCCACATTCAAGAGATTTGGACACTATGGTATCCTAATTATTGGTTATCAGATTCAATTCAAAGTATCACAACCATCGTCTCTATTGGTACAGTCATATTTTTAATTCCCTTGGCTCTGATGCTTCTAGCAATGCCAAATCCAATTCAATTGGAAGCAACTAATCAAGAGTTAGAACAGCAGATTCGGGAACGTATTTTAATTGAGGAAAAAATACGTTTACTTAATGTGGATTTAGAAACTAGGGTAAATGAACGTACAGCGGAGTTGAGAGACTTAAATAAACAGCTAGAAAATGAAGTAGCTGAACGCATAGCATTTTCTGAAGCTCTAAAAAAATCTGAAGTGCGTTTAGCAGCTATTTTGGATATGGCTGAAGATGGAATTATTTTAGTAGATAGAAATAGAAATATTCAACTTTTTAATCAAGGGGCTGAAAAAATATTTGGTTATAAAACTCAGGAAGTTTTGGGGCAGTCAGTTGGAAAATTAGTTATTTGGCAAGAGTCAAAATCTGATAATTTTACAGGCAATAAAAATCAACATCAAAAACATAAACTTGCTGTAGTTATTGCTAGACGAAAAGATGGTATAGAATTTCCGGCGGAGGCATCTATTTCACAGTTGGAATTAAAAGATGAAACTGTATTTACAATGATTTTGCGGGATATTAGCGACCGGAAAAAGGCAGAACATAAATTGGCTGTCCAAGCATTAGCTGCCGCAGCAGTCGCTCAATTAGGTCAACGGGCTCTGACAAATATTTCTTTATATCAACTGATGTTAGAGGCAGTTTCCCTAGTCTGTAAAACTTTACAACTTGACTATTGTCAAATTTGGAAACATGATTCAGATAGTCAAAATTGGCAGGTTAAAGTTAGTTTTACTCAAGCAAAAACTGTAAATAATCAACCAGTTGCTAATACATTTACGAAGAGAATTTTTGAGTATTTAATTTCTGAAAGTATAGCTTCTCAAAATCCTGTAATTATTGAAGACTTTAGCACTAAAGTTTCTGAATTTCAGGAGTTTAAATTATTATTAGACCAAGGTATTGTTAGTGGTATTAGTCTAATTATTCCTGGAAATAATCAACTAGCAGGCATATTAGTCGCTTATTCCAGCAAAAAATATACTTTCACTCAAGATGATATCCATTTTTTACAGGCAGTGACAAATGTTCTTGCTAGTGTAACAGAACAAAATTCTACTCGTTTAGCCCTACAGCAACAACTACAACGTAGTTTGCTACTTGGTCATATCACCCAAGAGATTCGCCAAAGCTTAGATACACAAAGGATATTTGATGCCACTGTAGAACAGATGGGTCAAGCTTTTTTAGTTAACCGTTCTGTAATTCATGCTTATGAAACAGGGTTAGTGCCAACAGTTCCATTTGTAGCAGAGTATTTAGAAGATGGTTGTGAATCAATTATGGATTTAGAAATTCCGGTAGCGGGGAACCCCCACATGGAAAAACTTTTGGCAGAAGATGAAGCGATCGCTTCTGACAACGTTTATGATGACCCACTTATCCAAGGAAATACTCCTAAATCAATATGTAGTAGCAAAGATATTAAATCTATGTTAGCAGTTCGTACTTCTTATCAAGGAGAACCTAACGGGATTATTTGCTTACATCAATGCGATCGCTATCGCACTTGGAGAAAAGATGAAATTGAGTTATTAGAAGCGGTTGCTCAACAGGTAGGAATTGCCTTAGCTCATGCCCATTTGTTAGAGCAAGAAACCCGGCAACGTCAACAACTTTCTGAACAAAATATTGCTCTTCAAAAAGCAAGACAAGCAGCAGAAGTAGCCAATGAAGTTAAGGGTGAATTCTTAGCAACTATGAGCCATGAAATTCGCACTCCCATGAATGGAATTATTGGTATGACTTCTTTATTAGTTGATACTGATTTGAGTTTAGAACAGAAAGAATATGTAGATGATATCTACAATTGTAGTATTGCTTTACTAAGAATTATTAATGATATTCTTGACTTTTCAAAAATAGAATCTAATAAACTTGATTTAGAGTCAGAACCTTTTGATTTACGGTTATGTGTGGAAGATTGTGTGGATTTACTAGCGGTTAAAACAGCTTTCAAAAAAATTGAATTGGCTTATTTCATAGATAATAATACACCCAAAGTAATTTTAGGAGATAGTACGAGATTACGTCAGATTTTAATTAATCTTATTACTAATGCTGTTAAATTTACAGAACAGGGAGAAGTGTTAGTTAATGCTTCTGCCAAGAAAATACTAGAAATAAAAGATGCTGATTTTGAAATCAATAATTTGAACAATAATCAATTATCAGAAGCCAGCAATCAAACTACAAATAATAATCTTAATGCTGCTAATTTATATGAAATACTTTTCTTTGTCAAAGATACTGGAATCGGAATTCCCCAAGACAGAATGAATAGATTATTTCAGCCTTTTAGTCAAGTAGATAGTTCCACAACTAGAAAATATGGAGGAACAGGACTAGGATTAGTTATTAGTAAAAGTTTATGTGAGATGATGGGTGGTAAAATGTGGGTGGAAAGTCAAAAAGGAGTGGGGTCTACATTTTATTTTTCTGTAACTGTAAAAGTTCCCGAAAATGTTAGCAATCAAGTTGATATTATACCGGATTTAGTTGATAAAAATTTATTAATTGTTGATGATAATTCTTCCTGTCGTAAAATTTTAACTCAGCAACTAAGTCAGTGGGGTATACTATCTCATGCAGTAGCATCAGGAGCAGAAGCAATAGATATACTTAATAATAAAACTAGTCAAAATTCACTATTTGACCTAATAATTATTGATATGCAAATGCCAGAAATGAATGGAGTTACTACAGCACTAGAAATTCGGCAACTTCCTGGATATCAATCTGTTCCTTTAGTTATGTTAACTCCTATTGGTCAATCACCAGAAAAAAATCAGCTTCCTAAAATGAATTTAGCCGCCGTGCTAAATAAACCAATTAAACCATTACAACTATATAATATTTTGCAGAAATTATTGTGTAAAGACAGAACTAATTCTCAGCAATTATCAAATAAATAATATTTGTATGAATCAACAAAAATCATGGAATTGTTCATCTTTAATTCTGGTAGTAGATGATGCTAAACAAACTCGATTTATGTTACGTCAAGCCCTCGAACAAGAAGGATATCAGGTAATAGAAGCTACTAATGGAAAAGAATGTTTAGAAATATGTAACGTCCAGATACCTGATATGATTTTATTAGATGCAATAATGCCAGAAATGGATGGATTTACTTGCTGCGTTAAACTCCAAGAAACTTTTGAAGTAAATTTATCAAGTAAAAACTCGAAGGATTATTTTCTAGAAAATGATTCCTTATTTTATCTTCCCCCAGTGTTAATGATTACATCTTTAGAAGACAAAGAATCGGTTGAGCTTGCCTTTAGTGTGGGTGCTATTGATTATATTACTAAGCCAATTCAATGGGAAGTTTTGTCTCAGCGAGTTCGTCGCATTCTGCAAACTAATCAACTTGTTAAAGCCTTAAAAAAGCAAACAGAAAGATGGCAATTAATGAATTTAATTCAAGAACGAATTCGCTATTCATTAAACCTGAATTATCTTCTCGAAACCACCGTTGAACAAGTTAGAAACTTTCTCAAAACTGACAGGGTTCTTATATATAAATTCAAACCAGATGGTAGTGGTGAAATAGTGATGGAATCTGTTGGTTATAGTTGGAAATCTGTTTTGGGTAGTATAGAGAGAGATTTACCTTTTACTACTGAATATATTGCCAATTTAACTCCATATCATGTTGAATTTCTAAATCAGTTTCAAGTAAAAGCCAACTTAGTAGTACCAATCTCAAAGACCAAAACAGAACAAAATATAAGTTCCGATTTTGACTATGATCGGGAACAATTATGGGGATTATTAATTGTTCATCACTGTTCTGAATTTAGAAAGTGGCAAACTTTAGAAATAGAATTTATTGAACGTTTAACTGGACAATTAGCCATAGCTTTACAGCAGTCAGAATTATATCAACAATTAGAAACTGCCAATCAAAAGTTAATTCAACTTGCGACTCTTGATAGTTTGACTAATGTTGCTAATCGTCGCCGTTTTGATGAATATTTAGAACGGGAATGGCGACGAATGTTAAGAGAAAAAACACCAATATCTTTGATTTTATGTGATGTTGATTATTTTAAACTTTATAATGATACTTATGGTCATCTTGCAGGCGATCGCTGCCTCCAAAAAGTAGCTGATGCAATTAAGTCAGAGTTGAAGCGACCTGCAGATTTAGTTGCTCGTTATGGAGGGGAAGAATTTGCCGTAGTTTTACCTCAAACAGATATTGATGGAGGATTTCATGTTGCTGAATTAATTCGTCGGCGACTTAATAGTTTGAAGTTACTTAATGCTGGTTCTAAAATATCAGAATTTGTTACCATGAGTTTCGGTGTGGCAACCACTATTCCTCTAGCAACATCTTCTTTAGAAGAGTTGATTCAAACAGCAGATGAAGCTCTATATCAAGCTAAATTTAAAGGACGCGACCAAACTATTTGTCAAACTTTTTAATCTCTTAATTTAAGACTTTAATTTTTTATATTTTACAAATTTTTATTTCAAAAAGAGCTGACTAACTCATTCGATTAAGGATGTTGTTATCTACCTCAGTGAAAAGCGCTATAAAATTATTAAACATAAAAAATGGCCGATCGGTACATCATATTTAATAAGCCCTACAATGTCTTAAGTCAGTTTACAGATAACACTGATAACAGCAACCAACGACATACTCTAAAGGATTATATTCCAGTTTCTTCAGTTTATCCAGTGGGTAGACTAGACCGAGACAGTGAAGGGCTATTATTATTAACAAATCATGGACAACTCCAGCACCGACTGAGTAATCCTAAATTTGCCCATCCCCGCACCTACTGGGTACAAGTAGAACGCATTCCAGATGAAACAGCATTGCAGGAACTACAGCAGGGCGTAATTATTAAAAATTACAAGACACGACCAACAAAAGTAAAATTATTATCAGTAGCTCCCTCCCTTCCACCCCGCGAACCACCAATTCGATTTCGCAAAAGCGTTCCCACTGCATGGTTAGAAATGACCCTCACAGAAGGTAGAAACCGTCAAGTGCGAAGAATGACAGCAGCAGTCGGTTTCCCAACATTGCGGTTAGTTAGAATAGCGATCGCTCACCTTCAACTACAGGAACTAAAACCGGGTGAGTGGCGAGACCTAAATCAAACTGAAATTAGTTCGCTCAAACAAATGATTTTTTTATAACGTTAGACCTCTGGAGGAAAAGAGGGTTAACTACTGAGATAGAGCGTCACCGCGTCACCGCGTCAAATCTTAGATCAAGTAACATTAATTAACCGCAATGTAGGGACGTTGCATGCAACGTCCCTACAAGGTTGGGGAAAGATTCTGTATTACAGTTATTTAATGAGACATGATATTATACCAATTACCAAAAACAACGCTATACTTGAGAAGTTCTAAAATTATTAATTAATAACTACAATTTATTGATTTTTAGTCATTAAGTGCCTGTTTTTTATCTGGTTTT
>JASJEE010000383.1 GCA_030064835.1 Microcoleaceae cyanobacterium MO_207.B10
GTTAATTTTAGTTTTGATTTTTTTCATAGCATTAAGTCTAGCTCTAATACTAGGTGTTTGAGGTTCAAAGTCCTTTCTTACTACCTCACTACCCGTCGGAATGCTCATATTAATTCGGAGATTTTTAAACCGTTGTAAAATATCAATATCTCTCGTTATCATCGGACTACGAGTTTGAATAACTAAAATTGGTTTATATTCCAACATTACCTCTAATAATCTCCGAGTTAATAGAGTTTTAGACTCTATCGGTTGATAAGGATCTGTCACACTACTCATATAAATAGTAGGCAACTTATCATAATTTTTCTTCCGCCATCTCATCAACTCCTTCTCTAAAATTTCCGCAGCATTTTCCTTAATCAAAACCCATTTTCCCCACTCATCTCGCATTTTTTCATTAGGGCTAAAAGCAGCAGCATAACAATAACTACAACCATATTGACAACCGCGATAAGGATTCAAAGTAAAATCATAAGCACAAATAAACCCAGTAGCTTTATTCAATATTGATTTAGCATTTTGCCCATAAACATCCGCACTACCAAAATTTTCACGAACAGATAAAATATTTTTGATATTCACTACATATTTTCTCTCTTAAAATAATTTTTTATGTAAATAATAATCTGACAAATTAGCTTTTTCTATTTATAATCAAAATGTACTATAAATATTAGCTGATTTGGTTAATGTGGTTTCAAATCACAGTATGTGATGATTTAGATCACAAATAGATAAATCCCAAATCTGAAATAATAGAATAGATACTCTATCTTAAAAATATAGAATAAATAATTTTTGACAAAAAAAAATTTAGACTAGTATATTAAACCGTACAACATCCCCAAATTTATAGGGGTAAATACACTATGCTGTTACCTGAAAAGTCTAATATATTATTGAATATAAAAAATATCAAAACTCAGGCTGAAAATATATCTATGAACAGCCAACCTAAAACTATATCCATCTTAAAAAATAGAGCAACACAAATATTCGATAGGTTACAAATCGGTCGCAAAATAGGCTATGGTTATGCCTTAGCTATCGGCATTGCTATATTAGGCACTACTTTAGGAATAGCAATAGGAGATTATAGTTGTAGAGAACCTATAGAAAAACAGCAGATCGCATCTCAAAAACAAAAACTTTTAGAAAACTTAAAAGTTTCAATCTATGAAGCACAAATACACGCATTAAGATTGCCTGTAATGCTAGGAAATAAATCCGGCCTAGAATATGAAAACAATAAATTTATTGAGTCTACAAATAAAGCCCAAAAAGTCATCAATCAAATAGATGATTTTAGAAACGAACAAAAATCTCAATATAAATTATTAATTAACTCTCAAGAATTAGAAAAAATATTATATAAACTCAAGATATTTGTAGAATACTATAACCAATTAATTCAGACGGAATTAAAAGCAGTTAATGCCTGGGAAATTAAGCCGGACACAATACAGTCAAGCCAAATCCAACTATTAATAATTAATAGTGGTCAAAACACAATATTAATAGACCAGATTTTTGAGCAATTAAATCAACAAATAGAATTAGCATCTGTTCAACAACAAGAAGCAAGTCAAGCTGTTAAATATGCAGAAATGTTACGCATCGGAATTATTTTAGCAAGTATTTTACTATCCGGTTTAATAGCAATAATAATGGCTGTATATACAAGTCTGGCGATCGCTCGACCAATAGAAAAAGTCACTCAAGTCGCCCAACAGGTAGCCAAGGAACATAATTTTGAACTTAGAGTACCTGTTAGTACAAAAGATGAAATAGGTTTATTAGCTACTTCCTTAAATCAACTCATTATAACTATTTCTGAATATATCGAAGAACTAGAACAAGCAGAAGGTCAACTTATTCAAACAGAAAAAATGTCTAGTTTAGGGCAAATGGTAGCTGGTGTTGCCCATGAAATTAATAATCCCATCAGCTTTATTTCTGCTAATATTACCTACACACAGGAATGTACAGAAGCAATTTTAGAACTGTTATCCATTTATCAAAAAATATATCCTCATCCAGATACAAAAATCAAAGAATATATTGAAGAAATTGACCTAGAATTTATCAAAAAAGACTGGCCTGAGTCACTTTCTTCTATGAAAATGAGTACCGATAGAATCATAGAATATGTTGGCTCATTGCGTAATTTTTCTCGCCAAGATAATAGTAAAATTAGTGCAGTTGATATTCATACAGGAATCAACAACACTTTAGTAATTCTCAACCATCGACTAAAGTATGGTATCAATATTATTAAAGAATACGGTGACTTACCTGAAGTAGAATGTTATCCTACACAAATTAACCAGATTTTTATGAACATTCTTAGTAATGGAATTGATGCCTTAGAAGAAACAAAACCTACTTATACCTATATATCTACTACAAACGAAGACAAACAAGAATTACCTACTATTTGGATTAATACAACATTAGAAAAATTACCTTCAACATTCATACCATATGTAAAAATTACAATTAAAGATAACGGACCTGGTATTTCCCAAGAAGTTCAACAGAAAATATTTGCTCCGTTCTTTACTACAAAATCTATTGGCAAAGGCACCGGGTTAGGATTAGCCATTTCCTCTCAAATTATTGAAAAACATCATGGCAAAATAGAAGTTAATTCAGAAATAGGAAAAGGCACAGAATTTGTCATTACTTTGCCTACAAAACATCAAGTAACTAAATTATGAAATCTCCAAAATATGATCGAAAATTCAGAAAAGTTCTTGAATTTTTTCTTGATACTCTACCTGGGTAATTTTGCCAGCTTTTAAATCTTCATTTAAACTACTAATCTTAGACTCATTTGCTGCTTGTTTCTGAGCGATCGCCTCTTGATTTTCCCGATAAGCAAGTTTTCCTTCTTTCTTCGCTGCTTGAAACGCTTGTTTTAACTCCTGAGCATCCATTTTCTTACCACTAGCATAATATTGATTTGTTGCCTGACCAATAGCCCAAGTAAACACAAAATGAGTTGATGCCAACGTAATAGAATTTACCACAGGTACAACCGATACAATCACACCAACACCAATAGAAGCAGTTAACGCACCCAAACCACCGACAAAATTCTGCAAAATATCCCGCACATTTTGACCCTTTTGATAACCCCAAATTTCTCCAATTTGATTCATCATACCCAAATCTACACCCAAAGCCACAAGATTTGTAATTATGGCTATTCCAGGAATAGGGTTAAGCCCCAGCACAGCAGTAGCTATAGAGCAATTCTTAATCAAATTTTGTACCGCCTCTTCCCGTTCCTGAGCATTTGCGATCGCTTCTTGCTCTATCCTAGTTTTCGGTATTTTCTGAAGACTAACCACAGACTGATTAACTAATTCTACCCACTGTGGTGAAAGCTTATAAGCAGTCTTAATTTTCTCTAAAATTTCTTGTTCCTCTGGCTGAAAACGCTGGTCAATATAGGCCATTGTATAAGCCCACTGATAAATTTGTTCCTGAGCAGTAGGGCTAGAAATTTGTGGCAGTAGTGCTTCAAGAGACTCTGGTTGAGCTAAAAGACTCTCTACTGTCACTTTTGCTGGCAAATCTACCTTTTCCAAAACTTCCTGAAGTTCAGTTCGTTCTTCTGGTTGTAATATACCATCAGCCATTGCCATACATACAAGTATTTTCAGACTTACTAGAATTTCTTGTTCGTTATTAGACATGGAGTTTTTTCCTATCAAAAAACTGTTTGTAATTTGAGTTTTTTTCTCTTTATATCTCTACTCTCTTTGCCAGCTAAATGTATCAAAAATGTTGCTCAAAATTTTTGATAATTAGTAAGCTGTTGTGCATTTAAAGCAGTTATTTGTTATATGCTTAATTAAATTGTTAAGTTTTAAATTAGTCTTAAATTGATTTCTACCACAATTTGGTACTATACCTCTAATAAATCTATGACATTGATTCTATTATATGACAAATTGGCGTTGCTGAAATCAGGTATGAAATTCGTAAGTGAACAAGCATTAATAGTAAACTCAGAGAACTTCTGTTAACCACTGACTACTAATAACGTTTCTAGTGACTATTGACTACTGTAGGGGTGGTTCGCGAACTACTAAAAATCATACAATTATTCAGCAACGCCGACAAATTATGTATAATTTTGTCTAATTATTGGACTTCAGTAGTTAACCCCTAATTATTAACTTCATTCATTGTTTTGCCGACTTCTGATGATATTCTCGTAGCTTCAGCCACTTTCAGACTATACAAACTTGCTGCTGGAGTCACATACAAAGGACTTCCTGCCAACAAATATTCTATTACCATTGTCGTATCTTTGGCAAATAAACCGCGACGGGCACCCACCTCTAGAATTTGTGTTTTTTCTCCTTGCAATAGTTGACCTTGTTGGGGAGTAAAAATTAATGTACCCTTTTCGCCATAGAGGGTAAAAATATTTTCTGACTGCCAGAATGCTTCACCTTTACCATATACAACTTCCCCAATAGCACCATTATTAAATTTTAACTGAGCATTACATAAACAGGCTTTATAAAGATCCGGTTCAGTATACCAGAATTGACTTTGAGCATTAACTGCATCAACAAGACCAAATAGATCCGTAAACCGATGTACACGGGAAAGAGCTCCGACTAGAGGAAAGCCAAACAGTGAAGGTTGATAAGTCCAACGATGGGGTGCAGGTTGCTTGGGGTTAATAGTTACATAACGACTATAGAAAATTTTGCCAATTTCTGATATATACTGCTTGATAGCATTATGGAGACCCCCAAGAAGTTCTATATGTTCAACGTGCAGTAGTTTATTTTTTTGTGCTGCAAGGGAAATTAACCATTCCGCTTCAGTGGGGTCTAGAGATAGAGGATATTCAACAATAATATGTTTGTCATTTTCTAGGGCAGCACGAGCAATTTTTCCATGGTCTCTATTAATAGTGGAGATAATAACTAAATCTATATCTTCTCTTTCTACCAGTTGCTGCCAAGACGTAGATGCTTGAGCCTGAAATATTTGACTAAACTTTTCTGTGGTTTCCGGTGTATTACCAGCAACGGTTACTAACAGCAAACGTCTATCTACTTTTAATGCTTCAGCCCGAGCCTTAGCTGCATAACCAGTACCAACAATACCAACTCTCATAAAATCAAGGGGAAGAAAAAATGGGAAATAAGAAAATCATATTATAGATATCAGATATTTTAGGATTTTTTTGGCATAAAAGTTGTTACATCTTCCTTATTTCGATTTTCGTCTTCTGTCCCAAGAGCGAAGTCCAACCAAGTATAAGTAATCAGAATTAAATTAGAATTTGTTATAACAAATTCTATGCTAAAAATAGACCAAATCAGTTTTACAACATTCATTTTTTCCCTTAATATCAAAGATGGAAAAAAAAACAGTACAAATCTTCTGGCTAATCAAGCCTAGTAATTTGTATAAGTTTAAATTATCACAAGACTATAGTTCAGGAGAAAAAAATAAATGGCTACTTACAAAGTTACCCTCAAGACACCAGACGGTGAGCAAGTAATTGACTGTCCCGATGATGAGATTATTCTTGACGTTGCTGAAGATAAAGGATTCGATCTTCCCTACTCCTGTCGTGCAGGTGCTTGTTCTTCCTGTGCAGGAAAGTTAGTATCAGGCACAGTAGACCAAGATGACCAGTCTTTCTTGGATGATGACCAGGTAGATGCAGGATATGTGCTAACTTGTGTTGCCAAGCCTACCTCTGACTGCACCATCGAAACTCATAAGGAAGACGAACTTTAGGATGGGTCATCAAAACTAATTTTGAGCTAATGGCTGAGAGTTGATTTCAAGTCAACCATCAGCTATTAACTTCCCCAATGAATCAGTGCTTAATATCAGGCACTGGAAATGATGTATTAGCATTTGCCTTAGCTATAGACGGCATCATGCGATCGCAACATTGGGTAAATAAATTTGGGAAAATTTAGGTAAATTTAGGATATCTTACCATATCTCAGAACTAGGATAGATAATATATCCTTTATCTGCCAGTAAAATTTGATTATAGGTATAAGTAATCAGAATTAAATCATAATTTATTTTAATGAATAAATTAGATGCTGAAAATACACTAAATCAGTTTTACAACATTCATTTTTTCCCTTAATATCTAAAAATGTGTCAAACAAGTTTACAAATCATTATGCTAATCTAGCCTTTTGAATTGTATAAGCTTGAGTTATATATTTTGTATTATTAAAACAACGAGGAACATAAAATGGCCGAGTACAAAGTTATCTTTAAGACTGATGAAGGAGATGAAGAGATCTCTTGCCCTGATGATATGTTTATTCTAGACAAAGCAGAAGAGGAAGGACTAGACTTACCTTTCTCTTGTCGTGCAGGTGCTTGCTCTACCTGTGCTGGTAAGTTAGTCGAAGGATCAGTAGATCAGTCTGAGCAATCTTTCTTAGATGACGATCAGATTAGTAATGGTTTCGTTCTCACCTGTGTAGCATATCCTACATCTGACTGCGTTATTGAGACTAACAAAGAAGAAGAGCTCTACTAAAAATATAGTCAGTCTATCTCTATCTATAAATATCTAAAGACCCCAAAACTGTATGATTTTTTTCTGACAGTTTCAATGCTTAAATTGACTAAATTTTAGTACATACCTTGTGTCAATAAGTTCTAGATTAAGGTTCAAAATACGCACTCTAGAAGTATCTGTTTGTATCAGATGAATCCCAAGATTTCCTAGTCCCAGGATAAATAATTCTCAGATATGATTGAGATTAACCCTCAAACAGGGAAGTAGAACAAATCTTACTATCAACAATAAATACCACCTTCGCTTTGCCAAAGCAATGTGGATAATTTTAACCTGAAAAAAAGTTTTTTAATAGTTTAGAGAGGAAAATTCAATGGCTACTTATAAAGTTACCCTCAAGACACCAGATGGGGAAAAAACTATCGAAGTTGCTGATGGTACATATATTCTAGACGAAGCAGAAGAGCAAGGACTAGACTTACCTTACTCTTGTCGTGCAGGTGCTTGCTCTACCTGTGCTGGTAAGTTAGT
>JASJEE010000384.1 GCA_030064835.1 Microcoleaceae cyanobacterium MO_207.B10
TATGATTTATATTTATTAGCGATCGCGCTCACTATTAAATAGTAAGTATTCTAGATTGTTGAGTTTTTATTTTCATACCTTGATTCAGCAACGCCAGATGAGTTTAAAGGAGTCATAATTAATTTTTTTGAGTTGTTGAATAGTTAGGGTAAGTTTTTGAACAGATTAGTTTCAGACTTAGAGTTTACTATCTGATTTTGGATACTTTTTTTTGCTTTTTAAATATTCAATAACTTCTTGTAGTTCCTGCTCGGACAGATATCTATTTGAGCCTTGATGTTTGAGCTTTAGTCCTTCAATATCTGCCATGGCATAGTTACTTTTAGATTTACTAACCATTGCAGCATAAATTTATCAAATATTCTGAATTTATTGAGGCTTAAAACCTTGAATCAGCATTTGTATTACTAATGCTCTTTTCAATTATCTTGGCTCCGGATCAGGGTCATTTCATTCTAGATTTTGGCAATGAATTTACTGGCTTTACAGATAGCTAAAGATGGGTTGTCTAAAGCTGGCAATAAGGTATTCTCGTAAATATATAAAATGGAAAAGTTGAGAATGAAATAGCCCTGATAAAATCCTTACTCCTGTATTTATTTTACCTAATTCCAAGAGATTTTATCAACAATTCAAATCTGACGAAGATAAGTATCGGATAAAATAAAATATAAGATTTTTTGGTATCCTTGACTTTCCTAATTTGCCTATTATGATATAATGATAAATGACCAGACTATAAGTAAGTATTAAAACAAAATTATTGACAAACTTTAATTATCTGTAAGACTTACAGCATAATAAACTTATTTTTGCCCAATGTGTAATTAATTTTGTGGTGAGCATTTCCTACGGAATGCTGTGCAAATAGCAGTCAGCAATTACCTATCAGCTAAAAATCCAAGAGTATAACTCCGCCACTATATTTGAAACCATATTGGAAAATTTAGTGGTAGGTGTTAATGGGAGTTTGAATTCGCCATTATACATCTTAAGAAACTGAATCCTGACTGCTACTTATAATAGCTAAATGCTTACATTTTGTATACTTACTTCTTAATGCTGTAACTATTAGTAAAAACCTCAAGTAAGTGAATGCCAAAAACAACATCCTCAACTATAGCTTCTCACCTGATTTATACAAGTTTTCAGGCCCTTTCTGACCCATTAAGAATACAAATATTAGAACTACTGCGCCAACAAGAACTATGTGTATGTGATATATGCGATCGCTTGAATGTTTCCCAATCAAAACTATCTTTTCATCTCAAAATTCTCAAAGAAGTTTCCTTAGTAGAAGGTCGTCAAAATGGTCGTTGGATATATTACAGTCTAAATTTATATCAGTTTGAAATTTTAGAAAAATATTTAGCAGAATATCAAAAAACTAAACCTATGCCAGCTCACCCTTGTGCCAATAATGATTAACTTAAATATGAGTCAATGTAACTAGAGTAAAAAATACATACATACTAAAATTTTGATGATACTAACTCTAGTTTTCCAGACCATTATAATATGCGTAAAAAATTAGTCTTCAGAAAACCTAAATGGAAAGGTTTCTACTATTCCTAGCAAGAAGCACTAGTAGAATTTGTAGAGACATTTATTCTAGTATTTACTGGTGTCGCTACAGTAGTCGTAAATCAAATCACAGAAAGTGCATTAACTCATCTATGTGTAAGCTTCGTATTTGGAGCAATAGTAGCCGCTTTAATCTACGCCACTGCTCATATTAGTGGGGCCCACATGAATCCAGCAGTCACCCTCAGTCTCTGGAGAGCAGGTTTTTTCCCAGTAATAAAGTATTTGCTGATTTATCGGCCCAATGTGCAGGAGCGATCGCCACTTCATTTCTACTCCGCCTAACTTTTGGCCTCGTGGCTAACCTTGGGGCCACCATCTCACTAAATGGGAACTGGTTTCAATCCTTTACCCTAGAAATATTTCTCACCTTCATTTTAATGTTTGTGGTTTTTGGGACAGGATTTGATCGTCGTGCCCATTTAGGTTTCGCTGGTTTAGCCATTGGTTTAACAGTAGCATTAGAAGCAGCCTGTATGGAGCCAATAAGTGGGGCAAGTATGAATCCAGCCAGATCATTAGGCCCAGCAGTAGTAGCAGGAGTTTGGCAACATCATTGGATATATTGGGTATCTCCTATTTGTGGAGCCCAGTTAACCCTTTTCTTCTATCGCCATATCTCTCATGGTTTTAAAAATATCCAGCAAATTTAATCTGCTTATAACTTAGATAAAGGCTCTAGCCACTATGGTTAGATATAAATAGCTGGACTAGATTTTAGTTATTGCAAATAATGAACCAACAAGTAGAACGAAACATCAGACTTTTGCTAGAGACTCGTGAGTGCCCAAACTGCAACCTAGAAGGAGCAAGACTAGGAGGAGTCAATCTAGGAGGAGGCAACCTTGGAGAAGCGAAATTACAAGTAGCCAACCTTGGAGGAGCCAAGTTAGGAGGAGCTAACCTTGGGGGCGCTAACCTTGGGGGCGCTTACTTGGGAGGCGCTTATTTAGGAGGTGCCAACCTTGGGGGTGCTTATATGGAAGGAGCTAATTTAGAAGGAGCTTATTTAGCCGGAGCTAACTTAGGAGGTGCCTATCTAGTGGGAGCAAATTTAGGAGGTAGTAATCTTGAAGGAGCTAACCTTGGTGGGGCTAATTTAGAGGGAGCTAGTATAGAAGGGGCAATTCTACATGGGGCTATTATGCCTGATGGCAGAAGACATGAGTAGTTAAGTTGAGGCTGTAGGTTTTAATAACTAATGCCAATTTTGAGAAGACCCCGTTATGGTGGTAAGACTTAACGGGGGATCATATCACCCACATCAAAATCAGGATAAATGGCCATCAAAACCTTAAAGCCCATAAATTCTTTCAGGTGGCTAGGTAAGAAAATAAATCACGAGCAGACACGAGTAGTTGTGATTCTTGTGATTACAATTCTGAGCTTATTATTTGTGAGGTCTCTCGGAAAATTGCAGGCCCTGGAATTAGCTGTTTTTGACTGTCTGATGCGCCTCAGTCCCGATCGCGGCCCAGATCCAAGAATCTTAATTGTTGAAGTCACTGAAGAAGATATTCACTATCTACAACAGTGGCCAATATCTGATCGGGTTTTAGCAAATGTTTTAGCTTCATTACAAGAGCATCAACCCCAAGTAATAGGTATAGATATTTACCGAGATATTCCTCACCCTCCCGGTTATTCTGAATTAGTGAAGCAACTAGATAAACCTAATGTTATTGCTATTAATTTTGTTGGTCATTCATCTATGAGTAATATATCTTCACCTCCAACTATACCCATAGAAAGAATTGGTTTTAATAATATTAATATTGATCCAGATGGTGTTGTGCGTCGCCATTTAATGTTTACCATTGAGGGGGAAACAACTCTCACTTCATTCCCTTTACAATTAGTTCTTGTTTATCTACAAAGATACGGTATATTTCCTGATTTAACTAAAGATAACAAATATCGGTTAGGCAACACATTATTTCAAGAATTAGAATCAAACTCCGGAGGATATCAAACAATTAATTCTCTGGGTTATCATATTTTAATTAATTATCGTACTCCTGAATCTATAGCTACTAAAATTACAATTAGAGATGTTTTAAATAGTAACTTTGACCCCAAATTAGTTACCAATAAAATTGTCCTAATTGGTACTACAGCTCCTAGTGCCAGAGATATATTTTTTACTCCCTATAGTTTTGCTCAATTAAACCTGCGTAAAATTCCTGGAGTAGAAGTTCATGCCCAAGTTACTAGTCAAATTATTACTGCAGTTCTCGATAATCAAAAGTTATTTTGGTACTGGTCTGAATCAACAGAAATAATCTGGATTTTTGCTTGGTCAATAGTTGGTGCAATTATTGGGTGGAATATCCGCCAACCTCTAGTTCTAGGTTTAGTTAATTTGTTTGCTTTAAGTGTTTTAACCGGAATAGGTTATGGCATTTTTATTAGTATGGGATGGGTTCCTATTGCAACACCAGGATTAGGAATTATCATCACAAGTGGGGTAGTAGTAGTTTACAAAATGCAGTTATTTTGGCAACAAGAAAATATGGTAATGAAGTTGTTAGGTCAACAAACTTCTCCAGAGATTGCTCAAGCTCTTTGGGATGAACGCTCAAAACTGATTAATTGTGGAGTTTTACCACCCAGAAATGTTAAGGCTACTATCTTATTTACCGATTTAAAAAACTTTAGCAGCATTGCCGAAAAAAAATCCTCTGAAGATTTAATGATTTGGTTGAATAAATACTTGAGTAAAATGACAGATATTGTCTTAAATAATCAAGGAATAGTAAATAAATTTACTGGGGATGGAGTTATGGCAGTATTTGGTATACCAGTACCCCGGACAAGTGTTGAAGAAATTGCTTTAGATGCTGAGAATGCTGTTAATTGTGCTTTAGAAATGGGGGAATATTTATCACGATTAAATCACAAAAGGCAACAACAAAGTTCTCCACAATTAAAAATGCGAATAGGGATTTATACAGGTATTGTAACTGTAGGTAGTTTGGGAGGAAAAAATCGTTTAGAATATGGAGTAATCGGTGATAGTGTGAATATTGCTTCTCGCTTAGAAAGTTTTGAAAAAAACCGTCATCCAGGAATTTGTCGTATTTTGATTGCTGGGGAAACTTTAGAATATTTAGATGGCAAATTTCAATTGGAATCTTGGGGAGATTTAATTTTAAAAGGTAAGCAAATACCTGTTAGTGTTTATCTGGTTACTGGTAGGAATTTTGGATAAGTTAATAGTTATATACCAATTCCCATATTGATGAGGTACGGCTATCTTTAATTTCTATTCTATTCCCAGCAAAATGTTCCCTAAAACCAACTAATGAGCGTACCAAACCCAGTATAGAAATTGTTATATAACCCACATTCCGCACTTCAATTTGTAACATAAAAATTAGTATAAAATCCGTAGCTTTCTTAGCTATTTATACTATGCAAATTATCTTAATTACTTTTTTCGTTCATCAAATTACCAGTAAAAAATTAAGCATAAATACTTGCTTGATTGATTACTCAATCACGGCAGCTATGATTTTTTCCTGAATTCTGTCTCCTGACTCCTGAGTCCTAACTCCTTCTTGTCGTGCGGATGTAGAATATAAACAAATAATGTTCACCTACCACCTAGCACCTAAAACCTAGAATTTTATTTGTAGCAAACATTTTTCAAATTGGTATAAGTATGTTTTGCTGATTAAATATAAAATAATTGACAGGTAAAGGTTTTAACCTTTTTAGGTCTGGAAAAACTGCAAGCTTTTGACTTCAAAATGTTCAAAAACTTACCATTAAAGGCTAACTATGACAGAAAAATTCAGCGACTATTCTTCCTGCTACCTCTTCTATAAATTCCATTTATCCTGACTCCTACCCTTACCAAAATACTTTTTCAGCTAACCCTAAGTATTAAAGCATTTACAGATAAATACTCAAACACTTTAACTTGATTTATTAATTACAAATATTAACTAGGTGGTTATAAATAAAGGTTCAACCCGAAAACCTAAATCCTTTACAAAAACAAAGTTAGAGCCTTTAGCATTGTGCGTTTAATTCCGCCTACCTACTTAACTTTTTTATTGATTATACTAAGTCTGTTTTATCTATAGCAATCCGCCCATAGGTTGCGAGTAATCAAAAAGTAAATAAAAAAACTGAAACTCTTAACTTTTCCCTCACAGGAGTGCGCGTTCCCTCTCTTGGTCAGCATTCTGCAAGCGAACTTTCGTCGTCGCGGGGTCTGACCGCTAGCGCCGTAAGACGATGAGAGCAGTGCGTTGGACGGGTTTCCCAACTTGAAGCAACTGCCGAATCCCAAGGACGCGGGGTGACACCGCTGTTCCCTGTTCCCTAAAAGCCATTAAAATTTTGTACACGACTCAAATAGGATTGCTATAGACAGTTTATTAAAATGGTAAATCAAGAAGCAAGGGAGGTAGAAAAGATTTAGAATAAAGTATATAACTAATAAAATAATTTGATATTAGTCGATATTCTCCAAATAAGAAATCGAACAAAAAATTATATTTACCAACTACAGCTAACAAAAATTATGATTATGAACAAAAAAAATATATTTGACTCTGCTGTCTTAAAAACTATTATTTTAATAATATTTATCGGACTATCTACTATTTTATTCCCGATAAATACATATGCAAGGCCTGTTCCCAGGACAGAAAAAGGTGGCAGAGAAGATACAATTCCTGGAGGAACACGAGGGGATTGTTTATATGAAGATCAAAAACCACTAACTGCTCTAATTCCAAAGACAAATAAAACACAGGAATTAACTTTAGCAGCACATCCCACAATATTTATTTATGTGCCAGAAAATACTGCCAACGCAGCAGATTTTGTTTTACTAGATTCTAATCACAAAAAGGTATATGAAACCAGACTATTATTACCCGAAACTTCTGGCATAATAGACATCACAATTTCCCCAGATGCTCCAGAACTACAAATCGGTCTAAATTATCACTGGAAATTTGCTTTAGTTTGTCAATCTGTCAATCCTAAAACTTTAGTCAAAGGGTCAATTCAACGAATTAATCCCACTCCAGATTTGACAAAAAATTTACAGCAAAGCCAAGAAAGCGAGCACTGGTTAATCTACTCTCAAGCTGGCATTTGGTACGAAACACTTGTAACTTTAGCTGAACAGGTTCGCTCCTACCCAAATGATACAGAAATTACCTCTCAATGGACAACTTTACTCAATTCGGTGGGGTTAAATAATGTAGCGACAGAACCACTAAAACAGTTACTAAAAGAATAAAAAATATTACTTCTAAGCAAGTAATATTTTATGAAATTGCTATCATCAACCTATGTTGATCATTTGCCTTTTTTTTGTGATTTTACCGAATAATTAATAATTAATAATTAATAATTAAATAATTCTGGTTGAAAGCCGACACTTTTAAGGGAAAAAAGCGGTCGGAAAGCGGAGCAGTCCGTAGGATGGGATGGCGATGCTTCGGAGCGGCTCTGCATTCT
>JASJEE010000385.1 GCA_030064835.1 Microcoleaceae cyanobacterium MO_207.B10
AACTGTGCCATTTTGTGTATTTACGAAAATACCTTATTTTGAGCTTTATAAAATTTATCTTTCCCTACCTGAAAGTAAGTAAATTCATGCTCAAAATCTAGAATGAAATGACCCTGTTAGCGTATCAAACTCAGCAGATGAATTGCTATAAAAATCTTCCGAGTGACTATCTTTGTTATTCAAGATTTTTTTGGGGAGTATCAAAGCAACTTACTTAAAGATATCTTTAAGACCTAAAAATATAGATGTACTAATTAACAAAAACATCGCCAAAGATAATATTGGGTCAAGCCTCCACCCCTGAAAAAGTAAAATAAATCCACACAATAGCATGGCTATCGGAAGAAAAGTCAGAAGAAAAATTCATTGAATAATCTTAAAACTTTTTTTGATTAGAAAGAAAATTATATAGAAAAGTTTTAATTAACAAAAATACCAATATAGTATGCAACAAAAGCATAGCAAAGAATAACATTGGGTCGAGTCTCCACCCCTGAAAAAACACAATTCCTCCACACAATAATATTGCTATAGGAACGAAAATCCATTGCATAATATCAAAAGCTTCCCTAGATGATGCTTTTGTTCGGGATTCATTGAAAATTAATAGGGCTAGTAAGATATCTAATAAACCAAGTAAATTGGTTAAATTCAAACCAAGATTTACCATTTTATACTCCTTGAATTATTTATACAGAAGCTAAGTAGTTGTGCTTTTAAGAATTTCCTACTTGAGATAGGGAACAGGGAACACCGGAGCTGGCAATTGCGAGAAAATATTGATTATTTATGGATAAGATTGGAGATGTATCAGAAAATTTGTAATTAATTTTAGATAAGTACAGCTTTGTGTAATTAATTTTAGATATTCACTTAAAGTAGCCAAAGAAATAAGACTAACATTAATTGATTTTATTTCTCTGAAACTAACATTAAAAATTAACTTGCTCCACTTCCCAAAATATACAAACTTAACAAAGTACCACTATTCCATAAACTATGTAAAAACATCGAAGATAAAAGATTACGAGACCTGGTATAAACCACCCCTAAAATTATTCCCAAAACTGCCAAAGGTAAAACTTCCGAAATATTCAAATGAGCCAAAGCAAACAAAAATCCACTTGCCACGATCGCTCCCCAAATTGGCATATATTTTGTCAGAGAAGGTAACAAAAATCCGCGAAACATAATCTCTTCAAATACTGGTGCAGCAATAGAAGCTGTCACGAAAAATAGAGCTAAAGCTAAACCATCTTGCCCTCTTAAAGCTATAGGTAAAATTGGATTACTACCACCTTGCCCTTGCCATAATTGTTGGTTAATTAAAGATACTAAAATAACCATTGGTAAAGCGATAAAATAACCACCTAAACCCCACAAAATCCAACCACCAAGCAAATCAAATTTAAACCAACCTTCTGGCAGTGGAAAAAATGACTTTAATGAAAAATAAAGCACTAATAAACCACCAGTAGCAAACAGAAAATAACTACCTAGAATATATCCTGCTTGTACCCTCACTCCCATAGTCGCAGGTTGCCAATTTGTGAAACCTTTAATAATCTCTAATCCCAAAGGAATCATAACTTGTCCGACCAGGAAAAAACCCACTACAAATACTTGTAAAATTGTTTCACCATTCCAAGTTACTTTCCATGGCAAATCTGCATTTTTTAATAACAAAGATTCCTTACCAGAGATTAACCACTGTACTCCTAAAAATATTAGTAATCCTACTCCTAAAAACAATCCCATTCCCGGCACACCTGCCACAATAGCTAACTTTAATACTGCTTGTTCAGCTATTTCCTGTTCCCTTGCTTCTAGTTCAGCTAAAGTCTCTTGTCTTTCCTGTAATATATATAATTGTTTTAAACCACGATAACGAAACCAACCGTCTAAATTTTCTTGAATTAAAGCTTCAGCATCAGGTAAAATTTTTGCAGGTTCGCTCCAAATTCCTACTAAAATTTTTGCTATTTCTCCTAAACGCTGATTTTCTGTTTCTGAAAGAGTTAAATTTTGCCAAGTTTGAATTGCAGTCTCTGTATTTTCGGCTTGCGCTTGTAAAATACCAATATTAATATCAAGGTCATTTATTAGACTTGTTAACTGATTAAAACTCTGATTTAATTGTTTTGTTTGAGATTCAATTCCCTCTTCTAGAGGTAGCATTTCTAAATCTTGATTTTGTTTTTCCCTTTGCTTTGCTGCCGACTGACGAGCATCTTGATATTGTAACAATGCCACCTGATAAACATCATTACCAATTAACGCTTCTCGGACTTGATTAAAACTATTACTATCTAAATCTTCAGGTTGCCATTCTGTGGCGTGTAACAATAAATTTGTCTGATATAATTCCAAACGACTTTGAATTTGTGGCTGAGTAACACTACTAAATAAAGAAAAACCAATAAAGGCGATCGCTACAATAGTCAAAACACTTAAAATTAACCTTTTAATTGTCATTAATATCTCCTAATAATTTTGATTTTAGAGAAAACATCTCAGCTCCAGTCTACATATTAAATGATTAGCGCTCGGTATTTTGAAGATAAGTAAGTTTCCCAAACAAGGTAAAATGCTTTTTGTTCCGGACTTGCCATAAATTCAAAACCTATAATCTAAAATTATCGATGAGTACCCGTGTTATCCTTGTGCGCCATGGCCAAAGTACCTATAATATTGAAGGTCGAATTCAAGGCCGCCTTGATGCTTCAGTCCTGACAGAGCTAGGCATAAATACTGCCCGTCAGGTAGGCGAAACCCTCAAAAGCTTAAATTTCGATGCCATTTACACCAGTCCCCTCAAAAGAGCTAAACAAACAGCAGAAATTATCCACTCTTACCTAGACCATCCACCCCCACTTCAGCCTCAAGAAAACTTAAGAGAAATAGACCTACCTTTATGGGCTGGAATGTTACGCCAAGAAGTCAAGGATAAATTTCTAGAAGACTATCGCTTATGGAAACAACGTCCCCATGAATTTTATATGGACGTATCCACATCAGAGGGACAAATTAAGCATTTTCCAGTCTTATCTCTGTTTAACCAAGCCCATCAATTCTGGCCGGAGATTTTGACCCACAATATTCATAAAACTGTTCTGGTTGTAGCGCACAACGGTATTAATCGCTGTCTCATTGCGACAGCTTTAGGAATTTCTCCATCCTGTTACCAGTCCATTCAACAATCTAATTGTGGCATTACTATACTTAACTTCACTCCTCCCTATCCCTCTTTCTCAGGAGAATATGAACCAGGAGGCTCTGTTCAGTTAGAATCAATGAATCTCACTACTCATATAGGTCAGAAGTTTCCCAAACCTAGAGATGGTCATCAAGGACCCCGGCTATTACTGGTACGCCACGGTGAGACGGACTGGAACCGAGATGGTAAATTTCAGGGACAAATTGATGTACCTTTGAACGATCATGGTCGGGGTCAAGCTGGCAAAGCTGCTGAGTTTCTCAAAGATATACATCTGGATTTTGCGATTACTAGTTCTATGTTACGCCCCAAGGAAACGGCAGAAATTATTTTGCAACATCATCAAAATGTAACGTTACAGTTAGATGATGGTTTATGGGAAATTAGTCATGGTTTATGGGAGGGCAAGTTTGAGTCGGAAATAGAAGCTGATTTTCCTGGTTTGTTAAAACAATGGAAGGAGTTTCCAGAAACCGTACAAATGCCAGAAGGAGAAAATTTAGAGCAGGTATGGCAAAGAGCAATGACTGCTTGGCAAAATATTATTCATTCAGTTTCTGGTACGGGTATTGTGGTGGCCCATGATGCTATTAATAAGGCTATTCTTTGTCATTTGTTTGGTTTAGAACCACAACATTTCTGGAATTTTAAGCAGGGAAATGGGGCGGTTAGTGTGATTGATTATCCCCAAGGTCCAGATGGTTTACCAGTATTGGAGGTGATGAATATTACTTCTCATTTGTCTGGTGGTATTTTGGATAAAACTGCTGCAGGTGCTTTGTAGAGGAAGAAAGAAGGAAAAAGTAAGAAGTAAGAAGTAAGAAGTAAGAAGTAAGAAGTAAGAAGGAAAAAAACAGAGGGTTAATAATATATAGATTTGATTTTGTCATGGCGAGGAAGCATATAAATTAATTACCTGAAATTACTAGTTCCATCACTCCATGGCATTTTTTTTTCTTAACAGTAAAACTGAGAGATTTTTTTCCGATAACTGAACAGCTTTGCCTAGAGATTAATTAGATTCACCTTATACATTTATTTGATGAATCAACTCTCAAATTAATCACTTACCACATACTACTTCTTACCTTGTCTATCACTCTGGTTTTCATATTTTATTATCTACACTCACACTCAAATATTTGTTCTTTAACTTAATAGTTAGCCGTGAAAATTAATAATTAGATTTACCCTACACATTTATTATTTATTCGACCCTAAACCCTAAAACTAATTACCTAATACCAAAACCAAATTGAAAAAAGTTTGCCCCGGTGGAGGCGGGAGAATTTTACAAATAAATTAGGTAATGGGGGTGTTAAAAATATGATTCAGCTATAGCAATCCGCGCATAGGTTGTAATATTTTATGGTAGGGGTTTGGTCTCTAAACCCAAGAGAAAATGGAATGTGGAAACTACACCCCTACAGCTTTTTATCACAAATCATTTGGGATTAGTATTTGACTAATACCATGGGTGAAAAAAGCTGGCCATCGCGAAGGCGGGGGAATTTTATGCTTGAGAACACTTCAAATATTCACTAATTAACAAGGTTGTTCAAATTTATTCCTTTCATCAGCAGCTTTTTTTCTAGTTTTTCCTATTATTTAACTAGGGCTGGCTGAATAAAGCTAAAAGTTACGATAGCTAAGGATTTTAGAGCTTTTTATCTTCAATTTATCTCCTAGTTATTGGCTCTTATTGGCCTCAAAATAGGAAATTTTGCTGCTGAAATTCAAGAAAATTTCTTCACAGAAAATGGCCGAAACCTTCGCCTGTTCACCCCTTCTCCCCGTCCCCACGTCACCGCCTCCCCGCCTCCCCGTGTCCCCGTGTCCCCGTGTCCTCCCCCTACCAAGCAATTTTTGTCATTAGCAGACCCTAACTACACCCTACACCCTACACCCTATACCCAAGATTGATAATATTTGTAGCAAATATTTATTAATTTGGTATAACACATTGCCCGCTCGTGGGAGGAGGAAAAAATTAAGTAAGATTTACATACTACCTAAGTTAATCAATCGACCTATAAATTAATTAGATTTATCTCTAGATTTATCTCAAAAACAATATCTAAAATTTATTTCCTGAACCAATTTTCAAATTAACTACCTAACACCAAAAACATCAAACCTACCACCTACCACTGACCACCTAAAACCTTCTTCAAATGAACAGCAAATTATTTCAACAAGTCCGAATATTAGACCCAGTTTCCAATACAGACCGAGTTGCTGATGTTTTAATCATTGATGGTGAAATTGTCGCCATTGAGGAACAAGTTTCTGAGTTCCCTACTAAAACAGAAATTCAAAATTGTCAGGGACTAATTTTAGGTCCTGGTTTGGTAGACCTATACAGTCATAGTGGGGAACCAGGTTTTGAGGAACGGGAAACTATCGAATCTTTAATGCAAGCTGCTAGAGCAGGTGGTTTTACCAGATTAGCAATTTTGCCTGATACAATTCCACCTGTGGATAATCCTGCTGGTTTGGCAAGGTTGCAGAATTTGGCACAAAATTATTCTTCTCATCCTATCCTTTATTATTGGGGGGCTATTAGTCAAGGTTTACAGGGTCAGCAAATGACTGAGTTGGGTGAATTGGCAGCAACTGGTGTTGTGGGGTTTGCTGATGGTTTACCTTTACAAAATCTTGGTTTGTTACGGCGAGTTTTGGAATATGTGAAACCTCTGAATAAACCTGTGGCTTTATTTTGCAATAATTCTAGGTTGGCTAGTAGTGGGGTGATGCGAGAGGGGTATGATTCGATTCGCTTGGGTTTGCCTGGGGTTCCTGCTATGGCTGAAACTGCTGCTTTGGCTGCTGTGCTGGAATTAGTTGATGCTATTGGTACTGCTGTTCATATTATGCGGGTTTCGACTGCTAGAAGTGTGGAGTTGATTCAAGTCGCTAAAGGTCGGGGTTTACCTATTACTGCTAGTACGACTTGGATGCACTTATTGTTTAATACTCAGGCTATTGACGGTAGGTTTCCTTTCCATAATACTCATTTTCTTCCCTACGACCCTAATTTACGTTTAGAGCCTCCTTTAGGAAATTTTGACGATCGCTTGGCTTTGCTTCAAGGTCTTAAGGATGGTGTCTTAGATGCCATTTCTATTGACCATACTCCTTATACCTACGAAGAAAAAACAGTTGCTTTTTCTGAAGCACCCTCTGGAGCCATAGGACTAGAAATAGCATTACCTTTATTATGGCAGAATTTTGTAGAAACGGGGGAATTATCAGCTTTGGAATTATGGAGAATGTTAAGTACGGCCCCGGCAAAATGTTTAAGGCAGCCCCCTGGAATAATTGCAGCAAAGCAGTCAGCAGAAGTAACCCTCTTTGCGCCTCAAGAAATTTGGACAGTAGAAAAACAAACCCTAAAATCCCGTTCCATTAATACCCCCTGGCTGGGAAAAGAAATTACAGGTCGAGTCTTATCAAATGTTTTAGGGGTTTAAAGTCTGGGCTTTTAAGAAAAATTTGAACCTATAGTCAGTAAGGGAAGCCGAAGGTTTGACAAAGCCAAAGAACCAGGAGGAAATATACAGTTGCCAATTCGAGACATACATTCAGAATAACTATTTAAGGTATTGGTCAATCAAAGTATGAAAATAAAAATCGAACAATCTCAAATATTTGTTATTCAATAGTGAGCGCAATTACCAAAAAATACAAATCATGCCCTAATTTAACCAGGGCTATTTCATTCTAGAATAAAGTGACAATTTTACTAGCTTTTAGATATTGGTTGCTCTAAACTTCAATCCTTGAAAAGGCATATTTTCGTGGTTTGCACAAAAAGTCAGAAATTAGAACGAAATAGC
>JASJEE010000386.1 GCA_030064835.1 Microcoleaceae cyanobacterium MO_207.B10
GCAGGGCTATTTCATTCTAGAATCAAGTGAGAATTTTACTAGCTTTTAGAGATTGGTGGATAGAACCTTTAATCCTTGAAAAGGCAGATTTTCGTTAATACACAAAAAGTCAGAAATTAGAACGAAATAGCCCTGGGTTCGTAGTAATTCTTATATAGCGTTTTTATCTGAGATGTGGAAACTAAGTTATCTAAAAAAGGTATGGAGGGAATAGTCAAGAAGGAAAAACACCATTAAATAGTAGCTTGGCACCAATATTACGGGGTACTCAAGACAGCATTTTTTCCTATAAAAAACCTCAATCTAGATTTACATCCCATTCAGAAACGCTATAGCAGTTTTCAAAAAGGTAGACTACTTAGAAAAAAACTATATTTTTTTCCAGATTTGATTTTATACCATTTCTCCATGAAGTTGCGCTTAATATTAAATATGAGAATAGTGAGTTTAATAAGGTCTAAGCAACAATTATTAAGCACATTGTTACCAGGGCTATTTCATTCTAGAATCAAGTGAGGATTTTACTAGCTTTTAGAGATTGGTTGATAGAACCTTCAATCCTTGAAAAGGGATATTTTCGTTAATACACAAAAAGTCAGAAATTAGAACGAAATAGCCCTGCATTGTTACAGAGAAATAGTATTACTTCTATTGCTGTAATCTATGTTAACGAAAACCGATATAATTCCTACAGCGAACCTGTTTTAAATCAATTCCCAAATCATATTTTTCTGTAATCGAAAAAATTATGATATAAGATTCGTTTCTACTGCTTTATTTGGTGATATTCTACAATAATAACTAGCAATAATAGCCACCATTAACCACCAAAGAGTATTAACTTGGGGACGATACCAAACAGTATCTACTATACCATGACCCATCATACCCACAATAGCAGCCATAGCTCCAATTAACCAATATCCTTGATAATTAGCAACATCTCGCATTCGTTTTAATTGGACAAAACCTTGGTTAAAAGTTACCAGTATTAACCACAAAAAAGCAGCAAAACCAATAAAACCACTTTCCACAATAATCTCTAACGGCACCGAATAAGCACTCAAAGCACTATAACGGGGTCGTTGATAGAGGGGATAGATTTTATTAAACACATTATTACCAGGCCCAATACCTAAAAATGGGCGATCGCGAATCATATCAAATACAGACATCCAGACATTCATCCTGAAATTATTACTACTATCTTGACGACCTGCAAAAATACTAGAAACTCGCTCGCGCAATGGTTCTAGCAACACAATTGCTAAAATCAATAACCCCGCCAAACTTCCCACTGCAATAGGCAAAGACCAAGTTTGCCAAAACTTAGGCATATAAATGCTCCACCAATACCACATTAAAATTAACATAGCAAAAATCAAAAACACAAACCCAATCCAACTACCCCTACTACCCGTGTAACGCAAACAAGCACAATGTACTACTAACATTGTCAGTGCCAGAGATTTTTGTGCCCAACTGCGCCAAGCAAAAATGGCCACAAAACTCAAAGCAATAGCTGGCAGCAAATAACCACCTAATAAATTAGGATTTCCCAAATAACTGTACACACGGGTAACATTAGCCTGGGTAGAATTAGGATCATTCCAGGTAGCGAGAGGTTCAACTTGGTCTATCCATTGGCGGATACCGTAAGAACTTACCACTAAAGAAACCAATAAATATATACCGATCAACCAAGAACGAAATTTAGGCACTCGCAACACTCTAGCACCAAAAGCAAACAAAAATAAATAGAGTGTCAGTTTCACCCACCCACTAAAAGCAGCCATTTTTTCTGGTGAGGCAGCCATTGCGACAGTGGCAATACCCCAATAAAGCAACACCAATAAATGAATGGGGGTAAAATTTTCTAGGGAGTCATCGGAGACAGTTAGCAATACCCAGAAAGCACCGCAAGCTAATAATAATAAACCGATGAGAGCAGTATTTACATAAGGAGCCAAACAAAATAGAATTGCTAAAAAGACAAAACCAAGGGGTTCCGACCACTGCATTAACCAACTACCCTGTCGCCAACTTTTGAGAGGTCCACCAACTAAACGGTAAAGGTAACTGGTATTTCGCCATTGATAGAGCGGGAGATAAGTTAGTGTTAACTGTTGCCAAACTGAATTCATGTCATTTAACTGTTGTAAATTTCTACAGGATTTGAGAGTGGAATATTCATAATATATCGATAGCCTAATTCAGCAGAACCTTGCACCGACAAAGACCCGCCATGTTTCTCTGCTAATTGACAACTCAGTAGCAATCCCAGCATTTCTCGGCTTTGGTTTGTAGCAAAAGCTCCTGTTTTATCTGGTATCTTATTAAAGATGATTGCTTTAAGTTCGGAGAGGGTGAGTTGCCATCTATTCAGGGAATTAGAATGATTTTGTTGCACCTCAGATAACTGCTGAGAGTAAAGTTGGGAATGAGGAAGATTATCTCCTAAGATAGGATGGGAAACCCAAACTGCTACATTAAGTTCTTGTTGTTTTTCCGACAGATGAATTTTTACCCCACTGCCTGAACCTGCCGCAGATTGAATTACACTTAGGATTAAATTATGTAATGCTTGTTCAACTACTGCTTTATCTAGTAGCAAAATCCGATCACTCGGTCCTCCTAATAGCTTGATTTCTACCTGTAGATGAGCTGCTTCAACTTCTAGGTTTCTTACTATTTGCTGACAAAGATTTTTGAGGTCAACTGCAGTTTTATCTAGAGTTTCGCTCTTTCCCTCCAGTTTAGCTAAGGCAATAATTTCTTCAACAAGCGATCGCAAATATCGGCTGCTTTCATTGATAACTTCTACATATTCCCGTTGTTTATCAGTTAGAGGACCATATATTCCCTGGTTTAAGACGCTTGCCATCCCCATGACAGAAGTCAATGGAGTTAACAATTCTTGAGTCAACAAAGTTAATAATTTGATTTTAACTGAGTGATCGGACTGAGTTATTGATTTTTTAGTCATTTAGAAAAAAATTAAGTTGCAATTGATGTTGACTTACCCATTTTATGTATTTTTGAGTGGCAAATTTGATCTATACTAATATCATTTTCATCAAATATTGCTACATTGCTTGGTTATAGAAGCCCTAAGTTTATCTTTACCGGGAAGTAAATTTTTGAGGCACGAGTCGTCTGTAGTTCTTGGAAATACAACGAAAAGATGGAAAAATCTTCTCATACACCCCATTACCCTATTTCCCCATCATATATAATCCGGATAATTAATTATTGTATGAGCGGCTAAGTCAGAATTTTGAAGTCAGAAGTCAGAAGTTAAGAGAAAGAAAAGATTTTAATATGGCCAGAGATTAGGGGTTTAATATGGAAAGTTTGTATTGAGTGAAGATAGTTAGTGCAATAACTGTTTAACCGGATTTGATATCGCACCATCTATCTATTTTTCAATAGAACCTATTTGGGGTCTATAGGTGTTAGGTGGTAGTTGACTGACACGCCTAAAACTGTGCAATAGATTTTTGTTTCTAGGTATATTCAGCAATGAACAATGAACAATTAATTAGGGCTTGCTGAATAAAGCTAAAAGTTAGGATAGCTAAGGCAACATAGCTTTTTATCTTCAATTTATTATCTCCTAGTTATGGGCTGCTTATTGGCTTCAAAATACCTAAAATTTGCTGTAGAAATGCAAGAAAATTTCTTCACATAAAACGGCCGAAACTGTCGCCTGTTCCCCCCGTCTCAGCCTCCTACCCCTACCAACCAATTTTTTCAGCAGACCCTAATTATTAATTATTCGGTAATTTTCCCCCTCTTCCCACACCTCCCTCTCCTCCCACACTTCCTTGTAACGCACCATTTTAGCTGTGTCGGTTCAGTAGGTCCTAATAGAAGCGGTGCAAATATGAGTATGTCAAGCAGAAATCATTCCCTCTAGAGCAGTTTGCAAATCTTGAGTTAGTTCCGATATTGCTATCCGGCGCTTAGTTTGATAACTATCCCACCGTCCAGAAACAGAAATTGGTTCCCCCACCGTCATTTGTACCCTTTGTTTTCCTAATTGAGGACGTTCTAAAGGATTATCGCCCTTAATTCGATTAATCATATCCAATACTAATAGAGTAGTATCGGCAAATCTGTCTACCGTTGGCTTTTCTTTAACGTACTTACCACTCACTGCGACAAAACTTTCTACCAATCTCATGTGCCACATTCGGAGACTAGCTTCCTCTGCGAGTCTATCGGCTAAACCTCTATCCAGAGGCGAAAGAGCAGCTACATTCTCAATATCTTCTCTGTAAATGCAATCCCATCCAGCTTGTTCTAGGCGACGACAGCGATCGATAAAACTGCCTTTCGGCTGAATATGAAAATATTCCTCTGCTACTTCCAAAGCAGCATTTAGAAGAGTATTCAGCCGCATGGCTATAGTTTCATTAATTTGCTCATCTGTTAAAGACTCCAAAGAAGAACTTTCCTGACTTGCTTTAGGTAAATCTCGATGATAAAACCTTCTATAGAACTCTTCCATTGTTGCCAGTAAGTGACCACCTAATCTCAACAGTCGTGCATATAAACTAGAAACTGCTAACCGTTGTGCGGCCGATTGGCCTTCTGAGCCTGGGGACAAACCACTATCTTTTTCAAGTTTAGTTAAGAGTTTCTCCACATTTTCCCAGGGTTCATTCAAATATTTGTATTGAATACCCACTGGCACAATGAAAACTTCCTCCGAACGGTTTGCCTTTAAAATATCCTCCACACACCAAAATCCCATTTGAGCAATTCCCGGTTCTAGAGGACTTACTCTTTCATTATGACCATTAGTAGCTCCTTCTGGAGCAGCCATCATTGGCAAATGGCCATTGGCAAATAATTCACGAGCCGATTTTAACCCCTGACGGTCTAATTTACCTCGATAAATGGGGGTTCCTCCGAGATATGAATACCATTTACCGACAAAAGCACCCGCCCATAAAGGAATTCCTCGGTCATAAATAAAATGGTAGTGAAGAGGAGATGGTAAAGTTATTCCTCGTTGTTTAGCGATTTTAGGCATTAGTCGCCAAATCATGTATCCCATGCAAAAGGGGTCGTCTGCACTAGGATGGCGGAATGCCATGAGGAAACGAATTTTGCCTTGGTTGAAGCTTTGATATAGTTGAGCTAATGTTTCTAGGTTGTCTGCTTGTACCTCAGCAATAGAAGTTTTGAATCTTAGCCACCAAGGTAATATTAGGTTTGTCCCTTTTTTTACTAAAGGCTTAAAGTTAGGTGGGATAAATTCCAGAGCAGGTTGCACATGGACAGTTGAGTGAGGCATGATGATTTATCTGTTAATTTATAATTAGATTTGATACTTTCACCATTACGGCTTTTTTCAGTTTAGTAGAGCACAAAACCTCACGGGGTGACAAATAAGCTGGAAAGTAGGCAGGGTGTTAGGTGTTGTGAAGAATTGAAGCATCAAAAACCCTGATTTAGCTGAATCTGGCAGAAGCCCGACACCATAAACTTGTTTTTGTGTTCGGATGAATGCCAGTGTTTCTATGATATACTGCTTTATAAAAAATCAAATTCACTCTAAATGCTGAAAGTAGTCAAAGTAAGACTTTACCCCAATAGTCAACAACAACAAGCCTTAATTCAATCTTTTGGTAATTGTCGCTGTTTGTGGAATTACTGTCTTAATTTGATCAACCAAACATATAAAGAGACTGGAAAAGGATTGTCAGGGTATGAAATTAAGAAGCTAATACCCCAACTTTAAAAAGAATATGAAACTTAAAAAATACTCCTAATTATTAGTATTAATGGAAATTTTTAAGCAACTTCCCCTTGGTATTTATATCAGTTTATTCTTGAATCTAATTAGGGCTTGATGATTAAATATGAAAGAATTTACAGATAAAGGTTTGAGCAATTTTTAGTCCGGAAAAAGTATCAGCTTTTCGGTTTATAGAGGGAAAAAGTGAGCATTTTGGAGTAAATATGTCAGAAAAATCACTTTTGATATGATTTCGACCAACTTCTCTATAACTCCTATTTCTTATGAATCTTAACTACTCCCTACTCCCTACTCCCTGCCTCAACAAAAAGACCCCCGCCTACACGGCAGGGCTATTTCAAAGTATCGCAAGTTAACGATTGAGGGATAATGGGAGATTAAAGGACAGAAAAATAGAAAAATTTACCAAAATTTGCCGATTTTTCAGGCAATAAGCCTCCCTTTTGCTCTCACTAAAATGGTAAAAAATCAACCTTTAATCCCTCCATCTCCGTGTCTCCGTATCTCCGCGTCTCCGCGTCTATCGAGAATGAAACAGCCCTGCCGCCTACACGGGGGCGTGCTTTTTCAGCAAACCCTAATTATATTGCTGGTGTTGTAGTAGTAGGGAAAAATCAACACTTAAGTTTTTAGCAAATAGAATAATATTGACATTGCTTTTTAAGATGCTTATTGTCAAAAAATATAGCAATCCTAATATAGATTACAATAAATCAGAACTTACGCACCCACATGACACCACTATTTAATTAATATAGATAAAAATTAGTTGAATCTAAAAATCAGACTCTAACTTAACCAAAGCCTTGAGGTTTGTCTTTCTCATGTTCTACATCTCGGAAAAACTTACGAATAATTTCCACATCAGGCTCCACCTCAATCCAAAGGCGGGCACCACCAGCTTGACTGCTGTTAGGTTTATGAGGTCGATAAACGATTTTGCAGTTTCCCATAATTTCTACTTCATGGCAGCGATCGTTTCTATTTCCTTGTTTAACAGAAATGGCTGGAAGAGAAGTACCATAATCTCTGTTATAGTCAATTTCTCTTCGGAGTACATGGATAAAAGTATTGCCTGTACGCCTTCCTTTATTCCAAGTGCCTTGAGGACCTCGACTACCAGGGGTAATTTCTGGCATTCCTCGACTATTTAAAGGAATTACCCAAAACCGTTTGACTTTTTTAGCTCCTTTGAGCCGACCTTGCCTCAGAAGTAACCTAAGTCGAGCAGTAGAAATATTTAAAAGAAAAGCTGCTTCTGTTGTACCAACTGTAT
>JASJEE010000046.1 GCA_030064835.1 Microcoleaceae cyanobacterium MO_207.B10
GTGGGGTGCGGAAACTTAAATTTTGGCTAGGATTCATAATTATTGGAGCCTCACCCTCCCCACCCTACGCCTGGATTTAATATTCCTTTTACAAACAGTATCTAAGAGCGATCGCTCTTTTTGATAATCATACCCTAATTCAGCAACGCTTAGAATTCTAATTACAGCGCTTTTAAAATTGACGAACCACATCGCCATAGCCAAAACCTTGTAGGGACTTTGCATGCAAAGTCCCTACTGTGGTCTACTGAAATGAAAACCGCTGTAATTTCTCTTGTGAGCAGAAGTTGCGATTCGCGAAGCTATCCGTTCCCGAATCCCGGCGTTCATGCAACAAAGCCGCTAGCATATGCTTCAACCCGCCTTATTAGCCTTATTAAAAGATGTTAAATTATCCATTTTTTTTAGTCTTACCGGAATCTGAATCACAAACTCAGAACCTTTGCCCAAAATAGAATTACACTGAATATTACCACCATGTTTTTCTACCACTATTTGATAACTAATTGCCAATCCTAAACCCGTACCTTTACCCACTGGTTTAGTCGTAAAAAATGGATCGAATATCTGTTTAGATATTTCCTCTGTCATACCGAAACCATTATCAGCAATCCGAATACATATCAAATTATCATTAACTGCTTCGGTACTAATTTTAATTGTAGGTTTTTTCCGTTTATCCGGGGAATTTAACTTAGCTAAATCAAGTATTTGCTCCGAACTTTCATTACTATTAATCACCACAGCATTCCGAGAATTTACCAAACTTTCATGAGAACTATGCAGATTGTTAATATTAGAGTTTTTTGAGCTAATGCTAAGAGCTGTTTTATTAGTAGTTTTTGAACGCTCTTTCATATCATGAATATGATAAAAATCCTTCTTTTTATGAATCCAACTATTTGGCAACATCGACGCTTCTAAAGCATCAATCGCATTATTCAAAATATTCATAAATACCTGATTCAACTGTCCCGCATAACACTCCACTAAAGGCAAATCCCCATACTTTTTAATCACTTGAATTCGGTCAGATTTTTTCCCTTTAGCTAATCCCTTGACTATATGTAATCGATTTTGCAAAATTAGCAATGTACTATCAATACCATTGTGAATATTAACTAATTTCTTTTCTGATTCATCTAACCTGGCAAAGTTCCGCAAAGACAAAACTATAGACCTAATTCGTTCGGCTCCCATCTTCATTGAAGACATAATTTTTGGCAAGTCTACCTCAATAAAATCTAACTCAATTTTTTCTATGTAAGATTGAATTTCTTCATTAGGAGTAGGATAATTTTGGTGATACAAATTCATCAAATTTAGTAAATCACTGATATACTGTTCCCCATATTTGATATTGCCGTAGATAAAACTAATTGGATTATTAATTTCATGGGCAACTCCTGCTACTAACTGACCTAAACTCGACATTTTTTCTGTTTGAATAAGCTGAGTTTGAGCCTGTCTGAGTTCGTTGAGTGCAACTTCAAGCTCTTTAGCTTTATTTCGTTTCCTTGCTTCGGACTCTCGCAAAGCAGTTTCAGCCTTTTTGCGATCGCTAATATCTCTAATAGTACCCGTCATCCGTAATGGTTGATTCTGACTATTACGAGAGACAACTTGTCCGTGGGTTAAAATCCATTTCCATTCCCCAGATTTTGTCAAGATCCGATGTTCTATTTCCCAAATAGGAGTCTTAGCAACGAAATGAGCTTTCAGAGCTTTCATCACTTGTTGGCGATCGTCAGAATGCAACAACCTCACCCACCAGCTACTCTGCTGTTTAATCTCATCAATATCATAACCCAAAATATCAGCCCACTGAGAACTAAAATAAACTTCATTGGTAATTATATTCCAATCCCATAAACCCTGAGCAGTTCCTGCTAAAGCTAATCGCAACCTTTCTTCACTTTGTTTAAGGGCGACAGATGCTTTTTTGCCCTCAGTGACATCAAAAATTACTCCATTTAAGCAAACCAACTGCTGCTTTTGGTAAATACCCTGACCTTTCTCATAAACCCATCTGATGCTTCCATCAGCGTGGGTCAGACGATATTCCAAGATGTAGGGTTGTTTAGTATTAATTGCTTTGTGGATGATTTCCTGAGTCATTTCTCTATCATCAGGATGGATAATGTCAATAAAACTCCTAACTTGATTTTGTAGAAAATCAGAAGCAGGATAACCACATATCGCATCTATACCTTTACTGATAAATGTCATACTTCTGTCATGATCACAAGCACATCGGTAAACAGCACCAGGAATATAAGAAACTAATGATTGAAACTCCTCTTGTCTTTGACGCAAAGCTGTTTCTACTCGTTTACGATCGCTAATATCTCTTGCAAATGCACATTGATATTCTTTACCTTCAAACTCCAGATGATTAAGAGTAATCTCTACTGGAAATAAACGATCATTTTTAGTCAGATGATGAGCCTCTATTTTCAGATTGCTACATTTTTTTAATAAATTCCAATGTAAAGACCATAAATTCTCTGGAAAATCTGGGTTAATATTATGTATCTTCATTGAGAGCATTTCTTCTGGAGAATATCCCAAAGAATGACAAGCAGCATCATTGACATAGATTAACTTTCCATCTTGAGTTATCCAGAAAACTGCATCCGCAGAATGTTCTACAGCAAATTGAGTTAGCTGTAGCTTTGCTTCTACCTGTTGTTGTTCTGTGAGAGTTTTCTCTAACTTGTTATTCAGCCAAGTCAGAGCGGCAGTACGATTTTCTACTCGTTTTTCTAATAAAACATTCAGAGTATGAACTGATTTTTCTGCTTCTTGGCGTCGTTTAATTTCTTCTACCAACTCGGCATTAATTAATTCTAATTGACTTTGACTAGGAATAGCTAATGCTGTGGGAATTAATAATACCATTAGAGCTGTAATTGATAAACAAATAACAGCCGAAACAGCTTGGAGAAAAGCAATAAACCAATGGTTCGGATACCACAAACAGCCAATTTCTATTAGATGGGTTGTGGCATAGGAAAAGATAAAAATTGCTAAAACAGGAAATATCCAACTTTTTTTTAAGTCTTGGCGCTTGTGAAGAAAATAAATTAGTAAAGATCCAATTGAATAGAAAGCTAGGGCTATTAAAGCATTGGAGCTAACCTCTAGCCACACTAGCGGAGGTGGGTCTAGAAAACAGTCGGCTAAATGTACCAGAGGTATACTCTCTCCTGGCAGCATTAATTGTTTCAAAAAAACATATATTAACATTTTAGATTAAATAGATTATTTTTTAACTACGTTTTTATTACATTAACATAATTAAATTTATTTAATGGCCAATTGATAAATGTTTATAAAAATTTATAATTTTTGATACTTTTTAAAGTTATCTGCAAGTCAAAATCTCATAGTATTAAAACCCCATTAAATCATAAATATGTGTCGATTTTACAAGGAAAATACAGTTTAGGAGTGAGGGGTCGAGGATAAATGAGAGATAAAATCTAGTGATTATTCTGATTGTAAATGGCAAAGAGCGATCCGTTTATTAAAACCCACTTTTGCATTTAGGTATAATGTAATATCATACCATTTTCATTTTCATTAAAAATGTTACAATAAATAGGGTATAAGGGTTTGTAGAAAGTATCTATCAAAATGAGATTAATCTCTTAAATATGAAATAGTGTATTTTATATCCCACATTCGGCACGACAAATTGAATTTGGTATAATAAGATTTATTGCATTCTATTTACAAAGCCATTTATTTTTGCTAATAAAATCTACGAGTTGCTTGGCTAATTACATTTGTGGAAAAGCGAGACAACCATCAGGAAATTTTAATTCCTAATGGTGATAATATTTAACTCTATTAAGATGCGATCGCTCACTCATCTAAAAGTTAATATCCGGTCTCTTTCCCAAAACCAATGCTTCCAACTCTCCAACTACACGCTCCAACTCTGCGACGATCGCAGTTGACTCAGCCTCCTGAAAAGCTGTTACTAATGAGCGATAATACCAAAGCGTTCCCTCCTTACCACCCTTAAACCGATCCCAAAGAAAATCACCCTCCATCCGATAATCTTTTAAAAGAGACCTAGTATTATGTAATTTATCTGCTGCTGAAACCAACCGTACTGATGAAGAAGCATGAGGAATGCGATCAATATAAGCTTTTTTCCTTTCTTTCCAGGGAGGTTTTGGAGTAGTTTCAGCATCTGTGCAACCATCAACTATTCCTGTCACTCTGTCCCCAAACCGCAGTCGAATTTCTTCTCTTACAGGTGGCCCACCTTGATCTTCTATGGCATCGTGGAGCAGTGCTGCTATGGCCTCATCTTCATCAGCACCATATTCTAGGGCAATACTAGCGACTCCCAAAAGATGTGAAATGTAAGGAAGTTTGCTACCTTTGCGCATTTGGGTAGCGTGTAACTCAGTTGCGTAAACTAAAGCTTCTGTAAAACGGTGAGAAAGTATCATTTTTTTAGTCAAAAGTCAAAATTCAAAAGCTTGTCCCCCCGGAGGTGGGGGTCAAAAGTAAATTATTTAGTTACTCTAAATTAATTTTTGAATGGTAATCTAAAAATGCTTTAATCATAATTGGTTTTAAAGACAAATCAGCTTTATAACCAATTGTTTCAACCATTCAATTTAAGGAAAATTTAATGGATAAATTCAGAGTAGAAGTTATCAGTAAAACAGCAAATCCTCAACAAGTAATTTATGCAGCTTTGCATCAAGATGTGCGGTTCGTTTGAGGTGTAATGACCTCAGCACCTACTTTTCAAAGAAAAGCAGGTCAATAGGGAAGGGATAAAACCCTATACCGAGACAACTCATTTTCCGTAAGGGTGAGTCAAATCATGACCAGAGCTACATGGTCAACAAACATCAGATCGTGGCAAGATTTAACACAAGTTAATATAGCTGCGTTAAATAAATATCAAGATTTGACAAGTCCCTTCTCGAAGGTACCTCGATGACAGCATATACCCCAGTGTTAAGCAGGTAGCGACTACTGACATTGAAGCGGGTATAAAAGCGATCAAATTTCATAACCTAAATCGAAAAATGGAAAATTTTCGCAAGCACTCAGTCATGGGTAACGAAAGTGAACTTCTATATTTGTCGTGAGCAAGAAAGTTGCGAAATTAGGTTGACACGCAGTGGTCAAAAAATGACCAAAGGTTAAGGGATAAATACGAGTCTTGGTATTTATCGGTACTCCAAAATAACCTCGGCAAAAAGGAAGACCCTAAAACTGATACCAACGGAAAATGGGAACGAATTAAATCTAAGGACAGGCTCTTAAAGTGGTCGAATCTTTGAGTAGTAGCTAGCGTAAGCCACCTTAGATGGGATTGAATCCGAAGCTAATGCCAATTTGTAATGACTTGGATATGCCAACAGATTCACGATTTAGGAATTATACGTTCTTAAGTAAGAGTAAATATGTCCATAACAGAGATAAAATCAACGTTGGAATGGAAAGATATCGACTGGAAAACAGCCGAACAAAATGTCTTCAAGCTCCAAAAACGAATCTATAATGCTTCTAAAAGTGGAAATGTGAGGTTAGTCCGCAAACTACAAAAGCTGCTTGTCAAATCTTGGTCAGCAAGACTCATCGCACTCAGAAGAGTTACACATGATCATAAAGGCAAAAACAAGGCAGGGGTAGACACGAAGAAATCCCTTCATCCCTCAGAAAGACTAAAGTTAGCTCAAAAGCTAAAGTTAAGTCATAAAAGCACGCCGACTAAAAGAGTTGGGATAACCAAACCTGGAAAATCCCCCGCTCTTAATAAGGTGGGAACGAAAGGGGGGATAGGAATTTCAACCATAGAAGAACTGGCTAAACAAGCCTTGCTCAAACAAGCTTTAGAGCCTGAATGGGAAGCAAAGTTTGAACCCAACTCTTATGGATTCAGACCAGGGAAAAGCACACACGATGCAATATCAGCAATCATAAAAAGTATACAATACAAACCAAAATTTGTGCTAGACGCTGATATATCTCAATGTTTTGACAAGATAGACCACAATAAATTATTAGAGAAAATCGACACATTCCCCAAATTTAGGAGACAAATAAAAGCCTGGTTAAAATCTGGAGTCATTAACGATGGCTTTATAGAAAAAACCGAGACTGGAACTCCTCAAGGGGGTGTAATATCGCCACTATTGGCAAATATTGCACTACATGGAATGGAAAAGATACTGGAGAAACATTTTTCTGGTAGAAAAGACGGCAGCATCCGTAATAGCGAAAGAATTTACGGAGAAAAAGTATCAGTACCTAGACTAATCAGGTATGGAGATGATTTTGTAATCATCAATGAAAAATTAGCCGTAGTCGAAGAATGTACCGAAATAATTAAAACGTGGTTAGGAGATTTGGGATTAGAACTCAAACCCAGCAAAACCAGAACAGTTCACACACTGGAACGGCACAAGGGTCAAGAACCAGGATTTAACTTTTTAGGGTGTAATATCCGACAATATCAAGAAGGAAAACATACATCCAAGAAAATCAAATCAAGGTTTGGAAAAAAACTAAAACCATGCTCTACAATAGTCAAACCTTCCAAAGAGAGCATCAAAAATCACTACGACAAAATCGCTGCTGTAATTCATAAACATCGAGCAAATTCTCAAGAAGTGTTAATCAAAGAATTAACACCAATTATCAGAGGATGGTGTAACTACTATACATACTACAACTCAAAAGCAGCCTTCAAAAAATTAGATTACTTAATACATAAAAGGCTATGGAGATGGGCGTGTAGAAGAAGCAGAATGAAGAAAACAGCAGGATGGATCGCGGACAGATATTGGCTCACTATAGGTAAAACCAAATGGAATTTTGCCTATAAGTCAAAAGAAGGAATAATCAAACTTCCTCATTACCGCGAAACACAAGCTAGTCAAACCTATGTGAAACTCAAGAGAGATGCTTCCCCTTACAACGGAGATGACAATTACTGGTCAAACAGACTAGGGAATAAATATAAAACCTCAGACGTTCAAAAAGCGAGAATCATCAAAAGACAAGCAGGAAAATTTACTGAATGCGGATTAACTTTCAAAACAGGAGACATATTGGAAAAACACCACATTAAGCACAAAGCTAGAGGTGGAGACAATACCGATAAGAATCTAGAAGTATTACATTTACACTGTCATGACAAAAGACATGACCCTCAGAAGTTCCTGCAAGCAAAGGCAGCAGTCCTAAATTGAGGAGCCGAATGAGGTGAAAGTCTCACGTTCGGTTCTGAAGCCGAGTATATAAGGTAACTTATATGCTTAGGGTAACTATAGTGAAGGATTTGTATTTGATGAACGAGATAGTTGGCCCTCGGAAGCTAAATGTGGTGAAATTATTGTAAAGCGACTTTTAGCTGGTGACAGAGGTCATTACGGATGTATTGAACACCCTCAAATTACTTTTAATTGTGGATTTTTTCCCCATAGTGTGATGCAGCAAGTGCGACTCGTTGGTCACTAAACTGGTGTAAATCCAGGTATAAATGACCGTCTAATCTCATACATAAGGACGACTTTGGAGATGTAGATAACTCATATAATCATGGCAGTGGAATTCTGCCCGCCCTGTTGTTGGGTTGAAAGCATAGGCCACACTGTAGCGACTGAACATCAATCGGTGAAGCTGGTCTAAAAGGGGTCAAAGCTCTAACTACCAATGAGTGAGACAACGAGCAAAGACTGACAAGCGGACGAACAGAAAGGTAATTTAAGCTCTCGTCATTGCAAACGTTCCAAAGGTAGCTATGGAATACAGGGCATAAATATGCTAGTGGTACATCGGATAATACTACTTGTTGGGTATTATCAGCAACCGAACAGAGACCACCGGGAGACTTTACCCCGCTAAATCAGTCGAAATAATGATATATGGGAACGAGGAAACCTCTTTGAAACACCTAAGATAAAAGGTCGATAACTTAGGAAGCCATTCAAGGTCAATCTACAGTACAATGAAGGTTTCAAGGAGAGTAGGATTGGGTAATAAGCTTACCAATAGATAATTGATAATTAATCGAATCTAGGTGGAAAACTTCGCCTTTTAAGGAGAATGCTAGGAAATTTCCGTAAGGATTCAATTCCGTTAAGGTTAAAACCCGAGGTAATTATTCATTATCAATTGAATTGCAGACGTACCCACTGTCAGTTGTAATGTAAGGTAATTAGTAACAGTGAATAAGGCCAAAACACTAAAAAGAAAATTAGGCAATCCTAAAACATTTTTAAGCGTGGCATGGAATACAGACGATATATGGTCCCAAACATCTATAAACCCTACCTCAAAGTTGCGAGATATAGATTGGAAAAAGGTTGAAAAGTATGTATTTAAACTGCAAAAGTTAATTTACAAAGCTTCTAGTCGTGGCGAAGTCAGCAAGATGCGTAAATACCAAAAACTTTTGACTAAGAGCTACTACGCAAGACTAATAGCTGTTAGAGGAGTGACTCAAGATAACCAAGGGAAAAAGACAGCCGGGTTAGATGGAATTAAAAGCAGATCACCCATGAAAAGTCTAAACTTGGTAGAACTTTTAAGAGAGCCCAAACTCAAAGCAAGTCCTAAAAGGCGAGTGTGGATTCCAAAGCCAGGAAAAGAGGAAAAACCTCCTCTCAGCATACCAACAATATATGATAGAGCCTTACAAGCCCTAATCAAATTAGGTATGGAACCAGAATGGGAAGCACGCTTTGAACCTAAAAGCTACGGTTTTAGGCCAGGACGCTCCACACATGATGCAATACAGAGCATATTTAACGGCATCAGATACAAACCCAAATATGTATTAGATGCTGACATATCAAAATGCTTTGACCAAATCAACCATAAAGCCCTTCTAGATAAGATTGGTAAATCCCCATTCAGACAATTAGTCAAACAATGGCTAAAATCTGGAGTGATGGATAATAACAACTATTTAGAGACTGTGGAAGCTACACCACAAGGAGGGGTAATCTCACCACTTCTGGCTAATATTGCTCTACATGGATTAGAAAATAAGCTACTTGATTTCATTAAAAATACTACTATGTATGGTAAAAAAGGCTATGACGTAGGAACTGAAAAGAAATTAAAAAGCTTAACAGTAGTAAGATATGCTGATGATTTTGTGATACTTCACAAAGATTTAGAGGTCATACTACAAGCTAAGACGCTGATAGAGAAATGGTTGCAAGGTATTGCATTAGAGGTAAAGCCTGAAAAAATCAGAATTGCCCATACTCTAAATGAATATGAAGGGAACCAACCAGGGTTTGACTTTCTCGGATTCAATGTCAGACAATATGAAGTTAAGACAGATAACAAAGGGTATAAAACCTTGATTAAGCCTTCTGTAAAAAGTGTACAAAGACATTACAGAAAATTAGCTGAAACTTGTGATCAATACAAGGCTCAACCAATAGAGAAATTAATCAAAGCACTTAACCCAATAATCCGAGGATGGGCAAACTATTACTCATCGGTTGTAAGTACAGAAATATTCAGTAAACTTGACCACTTACTTTGGATTCGTTTATGGAGATGGGCAAAAAGACGACATCCTAAAAAATCCAGTTTATGGCTAAAACGTAAATATTTCAAAACCATAATTTCCAAAGATGGCACAGTTAACAGATGGAGATTTGGTAATGATGAATTTACACTAATGCGCCATACAGATGTGAAAATAATCAGACACATCAAAGTAAAAGATAACAAGTCGCCCTTTGACGGGGATTGGCTGTATTGGAGTGCCAGGACTGGAAAACACATAGGAGTCAAGAAGAGAGTAGCTTTATTACTCAAAAGTCAAAAGAACAAATACGCACATTGCGGACTACACTTTAGACCGACTGATTTAATTGAAGTTGACCACATCAGACCAAGGTCTAAAGGACGCAAAGATACTTATGATAATACGTAAGTATTACATCGCCATTGCCACGATATAAAAACAGCAGAAGATTTAAAATTAGTAAGCAAAAATGTATCTTATTAAATTTACAAAACTGTTTATAGAAGTATCCAAGAAAAGGAACAACTGAGAGAGGAGCCGGATGAGGTGAAAGTCTCAAGTCCGGTTCTGAAGACAAGCAGACCCTATAAAGGATAACCGGAAATGGGTTTGCTTAGTTTAACGCAAGAACCCATCGTGTCGGGGTGACTTTCGACGTACAAAGTTATCGCTATTGTTCGGGAAAAGTTATTGCAGTAGCAGAGGGAAAAATTGATACAGAAACTGCTTTTTATTTACGTCCAGTAGGAGAATATTCTGACCGTCAAGGGAAGAAATATTATTATTCTGCTGAACAAAGAGAACAAGATTTACAGTGGTGTTTGGAGGCAGCTAAAAAATACAAACTTGATATGGAAATGGGAATGTCTGAAGAACACGCTAGGGGTAAAATTCCTTTTGATTATCGGCAGCATTTTGTTGTTAGTTTTAATTGTCGGAGTTTGCTGCATTTTTTTGATTTACGTTTCAAAAAAAATGCTCAATTAGAAATTCAAAAGTTGTGTGAGTTAATGTGGCCTCATTTTCAAGAATGGATGCCTAGTATCGCAGAATGGTATGAAACAAATCGTTTGGGCAAAGGAAAATTAGCACCTTAAATTATTAGAGAATTCAGGAATTAGGAGGAAATTATCACTATCCTACGGAATTAGTTGGAAAATTTTATCTGCAAAATTGATCAACAAAATCCCTGACAGTTTTTTTCACAAATAATTGAGTATGGTTATAGTATAACAATCAGGAATCAAATGTAAGGATTGGGTTTTGCTTAAAAGTGTAGAATCTAGCAGTTATCATATTCATTTTTAGGCATTTTTTTATTCTTTCCTATTTCCTGTTCTCTGTTTTCTAAAAGTGTCCAATATTTCATAACCTAAATTATATTGCTACAGGTTAATAGAATCATTAAAAATGATGAAACTGAAAGTAAAAAAATTACATGAATCCGCAATTATTCCCTTTTATGCACATCCACAAGATGCTGGATTAGATTTATTTTCTATTGATGATGCAAGGATTAATCCTGGGGAAAGTAAATTAATTCATACAGGTATTTCTATAGAATTACCTCCAGGAACAGAAGCACAAATTCGTCCCAGAAGTGGATTAGCTTTAAAACATCAAATTACTGTTTTAAATAGTCCCGGAACTATCGATGAAACTTACGTGCGACTCGTTGGCTAGAAATTAATCCTAAAAAGGATTTGAGGGATTAGCCTTCAAGGAAAATGGTAAAACTGAAATCCGTAAAACGAAAATAGGTTTACAAGACTACATAAATCGGCGCAAAGGATTGCCGAACCACATAGTGTAGTAATTACCGAACCTTGAAAACTCAATAGACATGATGGTGAGACTATAAATCAATCAACCAGAGGCACATGGTTATAAAACAACTGATCATGCCAGTAATCAATTCCATCCCACTGAGGTATCCAGTGTGACTCTGCCCCCCTACGGTAGCGAATGGGCATCAATCCGTAAAGCGGGGGGAAATGCGATAAACGTACCTAGCGCAAGGGATGACAAATCGCTATGGAAGACTCCTATGAGTAAGCGTCACAAGTAGCTGAATCCATCTGTAATCCTCGTAACGTCGTAATGGTGAAAAGCGTTGATACACCAAGCCAAAAGGCAAGTACCTAGGCTTTATTTTGTAGCCAGATAAAGCAAACTTGGTTAATTGTATGTTTAATCAAGGAGATACTCATAAAGGTATCGGGGAAGAGGTGGACTCTAAGGGTAGTCTAAATATGTCTATTGGGAACGAAGAAACATCAACGATTCCTCTCGAAAAAGGTCGGTAATCGAGAAGTCCCCCAAGGCGCAAGGGTCGTTGATGAGAGAAGTTCTAAGAAGCAAAAGGATTCTTTGTAATGAAGAGTATAAGCTGACGTAGAACTAGCTTACAGAAGATAATTGAAGTGAATAGCAAATGAATTCTAAAGCCATTCAACAGAATAGGAAGGAAGTAGAAATACAATGGGGAACTTTTAATTGGAAAGTCGCCCAGCGTAGAATTTACAAACTGCAAAAACGGATATATCAAGCCGCTAGGGAAGGAAGAATATCAGTCGTTCGCAAATTACAAAACACCCTTATTAAAAGCTTCCATGCCAAAATGCTGGCAGTCCGCAAAGTAGCCCAAATTAACCAGGGAAAGAAAACGGCAGGAGTAGATGGAGTCGCCAAACTCACCTCCAAGCAAAAACTTGAACTGGCACTCGGTCTAAAGTTAGATAGGAAAGCGCAACCCGCTAAAAGGGTATGGTTACCAAAACCTGGAAAAGATGAAAGACGACCTCTGGGTATACCAACGATGGAGGACAGAGCCAAGCAAGCATTGCTTAAAATGGCTATCGAACCCGAATGGGAGGCCAAGTTTGAGGAGACATCGTATGGATTCAGACCAGGTAGAGGAGTCCATGATGCAATAGACAGAATATACAATAAACTGTTCAAAAGCCCCTCATGGATACTAGATGCGGATATTAAAGGATGCTTCGACAACATAGACCACACTAAGCTACTGGACAAAGCGGGCTATAAAGGCAAAATCCGTCAGCAGATAAAAACATGGCTAAAAGCCGGACTAATGGACTTCAGTGGGTTCTCCGAAGAAAAGGGTTACAACCCAACAACTAAGGGAACACCACAAGGAGGAATAATCAGTCCGCTACTCGCCAATATTGCACTCCACGGATTAACTGAAAGATTAGACAAATATGCCTGTCAGTGTGGAGATTGGATAGGAAAAGGCAAGATGGGATACCGAGACATGAAAAGTGCATTAGGTTACATTAGATATGCCGATGATTTCCTAATTATTCACCCAGATAGAACAATCCTAGAAGGAACAAAACCCATTGTGGAAGAATTTCTCAACGAAATCGGATTAATACTTCACCCTGAAAAAACGAAAATAGTATCGTCTAGGGATGGAGTAGACTTTCTGGGCCATAACATAAGACACTACAACACTGGCAAATATCGGTCAATCAGCAAACGAGGAGAAAAAACGGGTTACACAATGCTCGTAAAACCTAGCAAAAAAGCGGAAGAAAAACACTATGCAGCAATTAGGGATACCATAAGAGCAAATAAAAGCAGCTCCCAGGAGGAACTAATTAGTAAGCTGAATCCCAAAATCAGGGGATGGTGTAATTTCTACAGATACGCAAGTGCTAGAGATACATTCCACCGAGTCGAACATAATATGTTCTTAATGCTGTGGAAATGGGCAAAAGGAAGACACAAAAACAAAGGGAAGAGATGGATAGCCAAAAAATATTGGCACATCGACCCCAAGTGGATTTTCTCTACCGCAAACCACAAATTGGTAAGTCACACTGAAATAAAGTGCGGTAACAGAAGAACCAGACTCAAAGATGGGGTATCCGTCTACGACGGTAACATAGCCTACTGGTCACAGATAACATCATCACTAGAATACATCAAAGAAAGTGATAGAAAGCTCTTGAAAAAACAGAAAGGCAAATGCACATATTGCGGACATGATTTTCTACCAAACCAACGATGGGAAAAAGACCATATTATTCCTAAAGCAATCGGTGGAAAAGAGCGGATAAGTAATTATCAATTGTTACACGAATACTGCCACTGAAAGAAAACGGAAGAAGACAAAAAACTCATCAAAGTGGTATCTGAAAAAGACTGTAAGCAGGAGCCGGATGAAGTGAAAGTTTCAAGTCCGGTTCTGAAGTCGAGCTGGATATCGTGAGATATTTTGCTTAGATTAATCGTGGAGAAATAGGAGTAATTTTGATTAATCATGGTAAAAATTCATTTGAAGTAACACGAGGAATGAAAATAGCTCAAATGGTCATAGCATCATTTTTATCTGTTAATGTAGAAAAAGTTGATGAATTAAGTAAAACTGTAAGAGATATTAACGGATTTGGTTCTACAGGAATTACCTAGTAATATCAAGTAACATTAATTAACCGCAATGTAGAGACTTTGCATGCAACGTCCCTACGGGGTTGGGGAAATATTGTTGATTACAGCTATTTAATGAGAAATGATATAAGTTTTTAAATCAGGCTTTGGCCTTTTAAGTCTTGATGCTCGAATTAGGCGATCGCTACTCTAAACTGCTAGCCTTAAAATCTTGTCAAAATTCTAACCAACTCCTTCTGGTTCCAAGATTACAAAAACTGATAAAAGATTAATTTCTCAAGTTGGTTTAGAAATTCAGGCCAAATTTGCATAATATAAAGTTAAGCTAAATAGTAAACCTGAGAAACATGAAAAAAGGAAAGAGGAAAGTTTACCAACTTAGTCCATTCTCGAACTGTGGCCTTTACTTTAAGGAAATTGTTTCCTCTGCTAAAATCTAACTATGTTGATTAAATTTAAAAACGAACGTAGTAAAGTAATTAGAAATATAACTGATAAATTTCTGATTTTATGACTGGTATTGAAGGACTATGGCCTCATAATATAAGTCCCAATCGACTTGCTGTATTAGAAAGGAAGTTGATACTTTGGTTGCGATCGCAAAAGTTTAATTCTGACCTAACTCCTCAATTGGGACAATATAAATCTCCAGAGGAGTTACAAGCTTTGATATTGTCTGCGGTGGGTGCCGGATGTGACTTTTCAGAGTTTAGAATGATCATCAAAAGTGTCGTCGAGGCGAATACAGAAGATTTGTTGGAGCTAGCAAAAATTGCTGGTTTAGATCCTACTCAAGATTTTGCCGGAGCAAAATTACTTGGGGTGAATTTATGTGGTGTAGATTTAAGTGGGGCAAATCTTAGAGGTGCTTACCTAAGAGGTGCAGACCTAAGTGATGCTGATTTAAGCGAAGCTAATCTCGGTCAAGTCAATTTAGGTGGTGCAGATTTGAGTGGAGCGTTGTTAAGTAATGCTGATTTAACGGAGGCAGATTTACACTGTGTTAGTTTAGCTCTTGCTAATTTGAGTGGTGCTAATTTAAGTGATGCTAATTTGAGTAATGCTAATTTGAGTAATGCTAATTTAAGTGATGCTAATTTAAGTGATGCTAATTTAAGTAATGCTGATTTACGTCAGGCGGGATTAGCACTCACAAATTTAAAAGGAGCTAATTTTTTAAATACAAAAGTTGAGAATGCTAGGTTATGGCATGATGCTGGTTTATCTGAGGAAACTAAGGAAGATTTAATTAGCCGTGGGGCGGTATTTGAGGATGCTAATTCAGACAAAAACTAAATTAATAAATAATTTCTATCTATTGTATTTACCTTTTGGTAATGTTTTTGTTTTTCTATTAGTTAGACTAAATTATTTTTTAGTTATTGTCAATAATACCCGATAAATTATACAGACGTTCCTTCTATAGGAACGTCTTTACTATTTTGATTCAGAATTATATTTAAACAAGGATTACTGATTCATTCTCAAATGAATTCTAGTAATTTCAGTTCCAATTATCAAGTTATAGACTTGCCAAAAAAGATTATTTCAAAAAAATCAGATAGTAAGTGGTAGGCTAATAGCAGTAGTTAAGTCAACAATAAATTAATTTACACCCGTCTGAAATACTATTAATTATATGTTATGTGTAAATTATTCAATAAATCAATAAATATTTAACAACACAGTTATTAGTTATAATTATAAAAACCATCTCAATCTATCTGAGCAAGAGTCAGGTAAAATTCTATTTTAAAAGAGCAGATAAATGGCTAACCAAAACTCACTTGAAAAACTTAAACAATTAATTGTAGCTCCTAAAAACCCAACAAAAGATTGCCCAGAGCTATTTAGTCATCAAAATTTCAATGATAACTTTGCAGGTGTAAATCTCGAATCTGTTGATTTGAGTCTCAGCGATCTAGATGATATTAATCTCAGTGGAGCAATTCTGAAAAATGCTTATTTACTTTGCGCTAATCTCAAAAGAACTAACTTTAGTAATGCAAATTTAACTAATGCAAATCTCAGTGGAGCAATAATGTGGTTTGCTAACCTCTGTAATGCAAATCTGAGTGGATCTGATCTGAGGGGAAGTAGTTTGAGGGGTGCTAACCTACGAGGAGCTAAACTTAAGGGTGCTAACCTTTGGCGTAGCGATCTTACAAATGGAGAATTCAATGAGGCTAATTTTGTTGATGCTAACTTGAATCGTGCTAACTTGAAAAATGCTAATCTCACAGGTGCTAATTTAAGTTATGTTCAACTTAATGATGCTAGTCTTGAGGAAGTTAATCTCACAGGTGCTAATTTAAGTTATGCTCAACTTAATGATGTTAACCTTAAGGATTCTAATCTGGAAGGCGCTAACTTGTCTAGTGTTAACCTGGTGGGTGGTAAATTAACTCGTGCGAATCTTAAAGGTGCAAATCTTAAAGGTGCAAATCTTGAAAATGCTAATCTTTGTGATGCCAATCTTAATTATGCTAAATTGAAAGGTGTCAACTTAAATCATGTGAATTTAAGAGGGGTAAAAATTAATCATGCTACAGAATTAGATAATAAGTGGTATCTTGTCTGGGATATTGTTAATCATGGAGCGTATGGTCGAAATTTAAGAGGGATTAATGTAGAAGATGCTGACCTGAAAGGTGCTAATCTTGGGGCTGCTAATTTAACAGATGCTAATCTGACAAATTCTAATTTTAGATTTGCTAACTTTAGCGATGCTAATCTCACTAATACTAAATTAACTAATGCTAACTTAGCTGATATTAATTTAATTAAAGCCAACTTATATAATAGTAATTTGTATGGCGCTAACCTGAATAGTTCTTTATTGTTTAATGCTAATATGAGTGGAGCTTTATTGAATGAAGCGAAACTCGTAAAAAGTCAATTGTGTGATGCAGAATTATCCCATGCTAAATTAGTTAATACAAATCTGATGAATGCTAACTTGAAAAGGGCAAGATTTTTGGGAGCTGATTTCAGAGAAAGTAATCTAGAAGGTGCAGAATTAGAAGGTACGATATTTGGGAATAATCTGGGAATTTCTGAAGAAATGAAGCAGGATTTAATTGAAAGAGGAGCTATTTTTAAAGATTAGTTTAGGTTGTAATAATTTATGCCTAAATTCAGATAATTATTCCTATTCCTATTATTATTTATTCTGTAATATAAAAATTGATAAATCTTTGCTACAAATACTTGTTTTTTGACAGTAGTCAGTAGTCAGTAGAAAAAGCTATTATAATAATGTGAATAATGTGTTAGCCTGAAACTAATTCTATTCCCCCAAATACATATTTCAAAAATTAATTAGGGTTTGCGCTCGAAAGTCTTTTTGTGAAGGTAAGTCAGAGGTCGGAGGTCGGAGGTAGGGACGTTGCATACAATGTCCGTACAGAGTCAAGAGAAACAGGTAGTTATAGAGAAGGTATTCCGAAACATTATCCCTTGATGCAACCTCCCCAACTCTTACCCAAATACTAAGATCCATGAGCCTGAGCAGCACAAAATATCCTATTTTTTCTGGACTTAAAAATTATCAAACCTTGATCTGCCAATACTTTTATATTTAATCAGCAAGCCCTAATTATTTATTACCTCTGTTTGAAAAGAAGAAGATTGACTAAAAGGAAAATTTTTTCTTATTTCCCCTGAAAAGGGGGAGGTTTTATAAACATCTTTCTTAACATAAAACGTAGACATTAAATAGAAGTTATGTGTAAGTCTGATGTCGGCTTTTTGCGGATAAAAGTGTCTAATTGAATCTACTTTTTTGAGGAATGTAGACAAGATTATTACTCCCCACTCTCCCCCCACCTCCCCATCTCCCTACCCTCTTACCAGGGTTTCAGGAATTCCTTATAAAGGATAGCTGAAAAGGGGGAGGCGCATACCCATAATTTTTGGGTAGGGAATAAATCTTAATCAGATATTTATAGGTAAATTATCTTTTTCAATTATCCAATTGTATGTGTAACATTACCCCGCCTCCGCAGGGGAATGAATTTTTTCAAACTAGTATAATTCCCATTAATTCTAAATTCTGACTCTTAGTCTCGAAAAAAACAGTTATTCAACAAACGCTAATTATCTGTAAATGAATCAAGATTAAAAATTTCTATCTAGTTTTGCAGTTGCACTAAATTTTCAATTGAATTTATATCACTAGGCAATTCCTGAGTCAATACCTCAGCCCCATCTGTTGTAACTAAAACATCATCCTCAATTCTAATACCTCGCACATCCGCAAACTTTTCTAGCATTTCCCAATTTACAATATCCTGATATTTGTGACGCATTTCTTTATCATTTAAAATACCAGGAACTTGATAAAAACCAGGCTCTATTGTAACTAACATTCCTCGAATTAAAGGGCGGTTTAATCGTAGAAAACCCAAACCAAAACGACTACTACGCACCCTACCTATTTCATATCCAGCTAAATCTCCTAAATCTTCCATATCATGTACATCTAAACCTAATAAATGACCGACTCCGTGAGGAAAAAATAAGGCATGAGCATCCATTTCAACTAAGTCTTCAGGCTTACCTTTAAGAATTCCTAAATCGACTAATCCTTCAGCAATAACTTGAGCTGCTAATAAATGAATATCTACATATTCAACGCCAGGTTTAACTTTTGCAAGACAAGCATCATGGGCAGCTAAAACTACATTATAAATATCTCTTTGCGTAGGAGAAAATTTACCAGAAACAGGCCAGGTGCGGGTAACATCACTAGCCCACCCTAAACTTGTTTCAGCTCCTACATCTGCTAATAGTAAATCTCCTGTTTGTAGAGGATGAAAATATTGTTCATTGTGCAAAACTTCGCCATGTACTGTGACAATACTAGAGTAGGCACAACTCATATTTTGGGAAATAATTATACTTTCCATTGCTGCCCGGATATTAGCTTCAAATTTAGCATTTTTGGTAGCAGCCATTCCTGCTTTATGAGCTTCTATTGTTACAGAAGCTGCCTGTTTTAATTCTGTTAAAGCTGTAGCATCATGGCTAAGTCTTAAAGTGATAATAGCTTTGGTTAATTCTAGGTCTATTTTTGTGGGATTATTAGATGGAGAAATATCTCGATTTAGAATGTGAGATTGTGTAATTTTATTGGTGGGGTTTTGTACAGGAATAGTAGCTGTATTTGTGCCACGAGATTTTAATTCTGTCATGGGAAAAGCAGCATCAGCGCCAATAATTTCTGCTAGGCGATTGGGTGTGGGCATTTCTCCGTACCAAAGTTGACTACTTGGTGGTGGATTATCCATAAATAGTTCTAATTTTCCTCCATCTAAATAGATAGCAGCATCTTCGAGAGGTAAGCCAGCAAAATAGAGAAAGTGACTGCTAGGACGGAAGGGAAAAGTATTAGCTGGAAAGTTACGGGGGCTACGACTACCAGACCAAAGTATGACGGGAAAATCTATTAATTTGGCTAGTTTTTGCCGTCGATTATGGAGTGTTGTTGCTAGATTTTTGTGATTATTAGGAATTTGCATAGTAATTATAATTATTGATTTGATGGTTGTATTATTATACCAATTATATAAGATAAGAGATTTTTCCTGCTTTTAACTTCTCCACCCAATCAGATATACCAATATTTTTGACAAATAGTATAAGGTGGTAATTGTAGGGATAGATTGAATCAAAATGAATCAGAATATTCACAGGGTCATTTCATTCTAGATTTTGGCAATGAATTTACTGGCTTTACAGATAGCTAAAGATGCGTTGTCTAAAGCTGGCAATAAGGTATTCTCGTAAATA
>JASJEE010000380.1 GCA_030064835.1 Microcoleaceae cyanobacterium MO_207.B10
CGCCATATCCAATCGACCAAGAGAAGAAATAATATTTCCTGATATTCAATTCCGTAACGGTTTTAACCAGAGGTAATTATCAATTAATGAACTAATGTTTTAGCAAAATATGTACTATAAAGATGCAATAACACTTTGTATTAGTCTAGGCCGGAAGCAAGAAAATTTACATCAGTCAATTGCTCTTCGTTTGATTCACAAAAGATGAAGATGGAAAACTACAACTAATACATACTATTTACCTGTAATTAGACCATTAATCATCCTAATTTTTAAGTGAATTTAAGTGAGTTGACAAAATTATTTACCCCTCCACAAATTTGTCTAAGCTTTGTCTGGCAAGCAATTACAAAAATGCTACTGTGTAATTAATTTTGCTTAGGTACTTATCTTAACCTAATATTCATGGAAAATTAGTATAAAATCAGGAACTAATTAAGATTATCGGTAAATCTGCCCGTTCATAATCTTGGTTAACCAAGATATGATTAATCTAAGTTCACCAAGACATTTAATCTATCTTAAATTTAAAGTAAGTCACCAAAAATTTTTAAACCATGTTAGGTAAATTTTTCCGTAAACCAGAATCAGAACAAAGCGATCGCGTTCCCCCTGGTCAATACTTGGCCAGTGGTTTTCCCGTATTAACTTATGGTGAAACACCACAAATAAGTACAAAAGAATGGAAATTTCAAGTCTGGGGTTTGGTCAAACCAGTCACTTTTAGTTGGGAAGACTTTATGGCAATGCCGCAAAGCAATTTTACAGCAGATTTTCATTGTGTTACCCGTTGGTCAAAACTGGATGTTCAATGGACAGGGGTAAAAGTGACAGATTTTATGAGTAATCTAGATGTTGATCCCAAAGCAGTCCAGATTATGGAACATTGCTATGGTGGTTATACTACTAATATTTCTATGGATGACTTTCTGCGAGAGGAAAATTTCTTTGCCCATACTTTATTTGATCAACCATTGCCTGCCGATCATGGTGGCCCAATGCGATTAGTGGTTCCTCATCTTTATGCTTGGAAAAGTGCAAAATGGATTAACGGTCTAGAATTTCTAGATAATGAAGAATTAGGCTTCTGGGAACGGAATGGTTATCACAAACGGGGTGAACCTTGGGCAGAAGAACGTTATAGTAATTAGTCTGGTTTTTCAGGGTATTTTCAGGGTATTTCATTTTAATAATACTATTCTATGATATAGCAATCCGCCCATAGATTGTGACAAATCAAAAAGTAGATAAAAAAACTGAAACTTTTATCTGTTCCCTGTTCCCTGTTCCCTGTTTCCTAAAAGCGGTAAGATTTTTATACACAAATAAAATAGGATTGCTATGGTAGTGAAAAATTATTCTGTGAGCTTTTCTCTACCTAAAATTTATGGGTATGCGCCTCCCCTTTTAAGAGGATAAAAAAACAGAATATTCCAAATTTCAAGCCTCTTGCTTCAAAAGCAGGTACTGATAACTAATAACTGATATAGGATTTCTCAAGCTCGTGAGGTACAGTTATCTTTTTGTCTTTTATTCCCTGTTCCCTGTTCCCTCAAACAAACGAATGAGCGTGACTCAGCAATATGAGAATTGCTATAACTGATAACTGATAACTGATAACTGATAGCTGAAATGACCTTTTAGGTAACCATGACCAGAAACAAAGAATCTCAAAAATATCCTGCATCAAGACCAGTTTCTTCAGGGTTTTCACCTTTGTTAACTCCATTGACTTATTTTTTTGTTAAGATTATTGTGCCGTTTTATTTCAAATTAGAAGTCAGGGGTCAAGAAAATCTGCCAAGAAAAAATGGAATTATTCTTGCTCCTACTCATCGTTCTCGATGGGACCCTCTAATTGTTGCTCATACAGCAGGTTGGTTAGTTACTGGACGTCAACTGAGATATATGGTTTCTGAAGAACAGACTCAGGGTTTCCAGGGTTGGTTTGTTAGTCGTTTGGGTGGGTTTCCTGTTGATCGAAATAATCCTGGAATTTCTAGTATCCGTCATAGTCTGGAAATTTTACAAAATCAAGAAATGCTGGTACTTTTTCCTGAAGGTCGCATCTATCAGGATCATGAGATTCAACCTCTTCAACCAGGAGTTGCTCGCATCGCCCTACAAGCAATATCGGGTCAGACTAATGTTAACCTCAAAATTATTCCGATTAGCATTGTTTATGATCGCCCAGCACCTCCTCCCTGGCGGTGTGGTGTTAAAGTTACTATTGGCTCTGCTTTAGAAGTTAAAGATTATGCAGATGAGTCTGTCAAGAAAGGTGCTAAAAAACTCACAGCTCAGATAGAAAGCTGTCTGAAACAATTACACCAAAAATATTAGTTAAAATCATCTTCGTAAATTAAAATTATGAATTTAAACTCTCTTCCATAATTTTAATTGTGATGTTAATATATTTGTTGAAATTACTAAGTTAGATTGGATAGGCAAGGCACTGAAAATGTTTTGGATATATCCTGAAAAAAAATATAATCAAACTAAATTCACCTGTTATGATGCTGGCGAACCAAGTCATTTTTGTAAAAAAGGTGAAAATTGGGGTGCATTTACAAAAGATGAATGCAACTGGATTATTTCACTTTCAAACAATGTAGCAGTAGCAAAACCACAAAGCTATACAGTTGAAGATGTTAACTCCAATAATCATCAAGTGAGTTCTTGGGAAATTTATCAAACTCAAAAAACAAACTGGCTTTGGCAGCGATTAATTAATAATTTTGTTACTGCAAATAGTCGTTGGTGGAACTATGATATTGTGGGTATTTTAGAACCTCTACAACTCCTTTGTTATGATAGTACAAATAGTTCTGGAGATTGCCAAGATTATTATGATTTACATATAGATAATGGATATCCTTTTTCTTGTCGAAAAATATCTTTTTCTGTGGAATTATCTGACCCCAATAGTTATGAGGGTGCAAAACTAAATTTATATTTAACAGAAGAACCTAGTATCTTACCGAAAGATAGAGGAACAATGATTATGTTCCCTTCATTTATTCTACATGAGGTAACGCCTATTATTCAGGGAAAAAGATGGGCACTTGTGGGTTGGGTAAGTGGTCCTCAATTCAGATGATTGAGGAAAATTAATGTCAATTTAATAACGTTAGGAGCGAGAAAAGATGGTGTGGATTTATCCTCAACAAAAACATCATCAAATTACTTATACTTGCTATGATGCTAATCGAAAAGAGCATTTTTGTAAACCAGGTGAAAACTGGGGAGCTTTTACAGCAGAAGAATGTGACTGGATTATTTCTTTATCAGAAAAAATTAAACCAGCAAAGCCAACTGTAGATGGCAAGTTGAAGCCAGAATTTCGCCAAGTAAATGTGTGGGGTTTGAATTATTCAGAACCTACTAAATGGCTGTGGGAAAGGTTGACTAATAATGTAAGATATGCCAACTCTAAATGGTGGAATTATGATATTTATGGTATTTTTGAACCTTTACACCTTTTATGTTATGAAGCAAGTAATAATCACAAAAATATTCAGGATCATTACAGTAAACATATAGATAATGGAAAAATCCATTATCATCGCAAAATTTCTTTTTCAATTCAACTTTCTAACCCGGATGATTATGATGGTTCAGAACTAAATTTATATACTCAAAGAGAAGCAGAAAAGTTACCAAAAGCTAGAGGCACAATGGTTTTCTTTCCTTCTTTTATTCTACATGAAGTAACGCCAATTACTAGAGGTAAAAGATGGGCACTTGTTTGTTGGGTTGGCGGTCCTCAATTTAGGTAAATTTTATATATAGTCATTTAAAATAAGAATGAAAAACTGTTTCTAGTAAAATATTTTCACAGCAATAATTTTTTGTTTCCATCTCAACATAAATGACTATATAATACCAATAAAAAAAAGCTTGCCCTCGTCCCCGCAGGAGTCTACCCTCGCTTAGGCGGGGTCGAGGGTAAACCTTGTACCTGTGGAGACGGGTATCCGGCGGGTATCTGGCGGGGGAATGTTATACCATTTTCATAAAATATTGCTACAGTGACAGAACAAGTAAAAGGGGATAAGGAACGCCGGAACTAGGAAAGATAAATAGACAAAAAATGGAGGAAAAAACTTTGATTTTGACAATGAATGCAAGCCATAAAGTATTAAACTGTAGAAATAAATCACAAATTGGAATGTAACAGCCTTTTTTGAATTTGGTATTATGCTTGAGAAAACTTCAACTATTAACTAATTAATCAAGTTTTTCGACTTTATCCCTTTTATCACCAGCCTTTTTATTTGTTTTTCCGATTATTTAACCACACCCCACACCCCACACCCAAAACCCAAGATTGATAATATTTGTAGCAAACATTTATCAATTTGGTATAACACATTTTGTATTTATATTAGCTATGTCGGTCTTACTATTTCTGCCAGCTAAATTTAGCAAAAATTTTGAGAATTGGTATCACAATGCTTTGGGCTGAGGACAATAGATTCTAGTTAAGGAGGAATAGAAGACAAGAAAATCTCCTAATGTTTGATTTAAGTGTTATAAATTTTCAGTTTAAGAATGAAATTATAGAATAAAACTCCTAAAATTCAAATATATAAGAAAAGGTAAGGAGAAAATTATAGCGCTGTTCACTTAGGAAGATAAAAAAAATCGAGCGTCGAACGAAATCGCGCGTACAGTAGTAGGAATTAGGCGATATTTTTACTTAGATTTTATCTCTTATATTCTGTAGTATATTTTTATGAAAACTGCTATAATATTGATTTAACTATAAGTTTATGAACTTAAAGATATATTTATTTGATGGTAATATTTTGCAGGCAAACTCGTTCAATTGACCTTACCTAAAAATTATATTTTTAATCAGATTAACTTTATTTTTATAGGGAGCATATCGCCAGTTTAAATCTAACCATAATCCCTTATTTAAAACACTTTTATAATGAGAAAAAGTATCAAAACTAGCCTTGCCATGATAACTACCAATCCCACTATTTCCCACACCTCCAAAAGGTAAAGATGTCACACCAACCTGCATGACAGTATCATTAATACAAACATTTCCAGAATAAGTTTCCCTTAAAACCTGTTTTTGCTTCTGTTTATTTCGAGAAAAAAAGTAAAGAGATAAAGGTTTAGGACGAGAATTAACCAGAGCGATCGCCTCATCTAAATTTTCATATTCTAAAACAGGCAAAATAGGTCCGAAAATTTCCTCTTGCATAATTGCAGAATCCCAAGAAACTCCATCAATAACTGTAGGTGAAATATAACGTTCTTCTGACTTTGTTTCACCACCAATCACAATTTTTCCATCTTTGAGCAAATCATTTAATCTATTAAATTGGTTTTGATTAATAATCCGACAATAATCCGGACTCTCAGCAGGATTTTTACCATAAAATTCCTCAATAGACTGTTTGATTTTCTCCAACAAATCGGATTTAACCGATTTATTTATCAACAAATAATCAGGAGCAACACAAGTTTGACCTGCATTAATAAACTTCCCCCAAGTAATACGTTTTGCCGTATATTCCAACTGAATATCATCATCAACAATACAAGGACTTTTACCACCTAATTCCAAAGTTACAGGAGTCAGATTTTTAGCAGCAGCTTCCATAACTATTTTGCCTACCTTTGTTCCTCCAGTAAATAAAATATAGTCAAACTTTTCTGCTAATAACTTTTGACTTACTTCCACTCCACCCGTCACAGCAGCAATATAATTAGACTCAAAAGTATTAGCAATTAAATCTGCAATAACTTTAGATGTATTAACAGCTATTTCCGAAGGTTTAATAATCGCACAATTTCCCGCTGCAATAGCACCCAACAAAGGAGAAATTACTAATTGAAAAGGATAATTCCAAGCACCAATAATTAATACTATTCCGAAAGGTTCTGGATAAATTTTAGCTCCCGCAGGAAATTGTTCGATTGGAGTAGAAACCCTGCGAGGTTTTGCCCAAGATTTTAGCTTTTTAATTGCATCATTTATTTCCGTAAAAAAAGTCAGTTCAAAATATGCTTCAAACTTTGGTCTATTCAAATCTGCTTTAACAGCAGCAGCTATTTTTTCTTGATAATCTGAAATTGCCCGTTTTAACTTTTTTAGTTGTTCTATTCTAAAGTCAATATCTTTGGTTTTTCCTGTCGCAAAAAATTGACGTTGTTTATTTAAAATATGAGGGATAGATGATTGTTCTAAAAGCATATTTTTAATGGATAATGGATAATTGATAATTAGAGTGAGCTGAATCAATCTATAACCATTGATAGATAAAGGCTAAAGCATTTTTAATGTCTAAAAAAGTGCTAGATTTTTAGACAAAAACGCTCAAAAAGTTAGTATTTTTTGCTCAGTATAGCAGAAAAATCAAGGAACAATTATTCTTCCTACTTTCTCTCTCTTCGCACAGCCTGCTTTTTGTCAGCAAACCCTAATTAGAGATATATAGCAATCCTATTTTATTCGTGTCAAAAATCTTGCCACTTTTTGGGAATAATTTTGGAAGCAATGTTTAATGGATAAGAGTTTCCGTGTTTATTTCTAGTTTTTGAGTTGTTGGAACATAAGCGCAGATTGCTAGAGTTTTCATTATCAATTATCAATTAAGTGCCGATGCAAAATTAATTACCTAATTTTCTTCCTTGTGATTTTTACCGAATAATTAAGGTTTAAAGCCTCTCCTTTAAAGGAGAAACAATAAAAAATTTTCCTTTTATTCAATCCTCTTCCTTTTAGGTAGAGGTAATTATCAATTATTGAAAATATAGACTTTTCAGCCCTAGAGTATATGTAATTAATTTTGAATAACTACTTATCAATTATCAATTATCAATTATCAATTATTCCACCTGACTCAGACGACGTAGATTTAAAATCTCACTCATATTTTTAATCTGAGTACAACTCCGTTCAAATTGTTGGCGATCGCTCACTTCAATACATAAATTAATAACCGCCGGATGACCAGGATTTGTTTTCA
>JASJEE010000381.1 GCA_030064835.1 Microcoleaceae cyanobacterium MO_207.B10
GTAAAAATTGTATCTTCTGAAAAATTAAAATCAGTAGCAAAACTAACTTCAAACCCTTTGATATAACGATTTTTTGCATTAAATCGCCCATCAATCTCTTCTATTTCACTATTAACATTTCCCGTATCATCAGTTTCTACAGAAAAAGAGCCTAAATAAATTTGTTCTGAATCTACTTGTTGTTGCGCAAAAAAGTCTAATTGATAAACTTGCTTGGGCAAACCATTAATATTACCTTTAAAAGAAACAAAGTCTTTTTCTGGTTTTACAGAAGTTAGCACGGGATAATTTTGTAGTTGATTAGCACCTGTATCAGTATCGCCATTATCATTAACATCCAACTCATTATTATCATTTAAGTCAATTCCTTCCATGCCATTTCCAAAGATTGAATTACCCCGAATTGAATTACCAACTCCAGATGCAATAGACAGTCCTGAATTTTGATTAAAAGCAATAGTATTACCTTTACCCGCAGCTACATCCCCAATTTTATTGTTATTACCATTAACAATTTTTATGCCATTGAATCTGTTATAAACAGTTGCCGTTTCTCCTATTTTATTGCCGTATATTTCATTGCTATTTGAGTTGCGAATATCAATTCCGTCTTCATTGCCATAAATGCTATTATTTTCGATTTTATTCTGATTACTACCACTAATAAATACTCCATTTAGAGCATTGTTAAAAATCTCATTCTCTTTGATTTGGTTATTAGTAATATTCCCAACAATACTGACACCAGAAGCACCATTATTCTCTACGTTGTTGTTTTCAATCAGATTATTAGAAGATTGGATGACTATACCGCTACCACCCAAGTAATTTTCGCTAGCCTGAAATCCTTTAATTGTCAACCCTTTAATGATACTGTCATTTCCGGTAATTGTTAATCCATTTGTATCTACAGGTGCTTGAGAACCATCTATGTTAATTCCTGGTTGACTATTGCCATCAATAACAACTGACTCGGTAATTGTCGGCAATGCAGATTTTGGTTTAATTGTCAATGAATTTCCAGCAGGAATTTTGAATGTGACTGTATCTTTTCCTGGGTTTTGGTTAGCGTATTCGATAGCAGAACGTAATGTTATTTGCAAACCTTCTTTTGTCAGATCGACATCGGGAACACCATCATTGGGGTCAGCATCGGGTTGGTCGCCGTTTGTATTAACTGCTAGTTCAAATTCAACTTTTGTTTCTTCTTCCACTACATCATTATCTGGATTAGGATCGTCTAAAGCAGCTCCAGCACCAGAAACAGAGGCTTCATTCGTAATAATTCCTGCTTGAGTAGGAATCACGTCAATCGTAACAGTTTTGGTTTCACCGCTAGCTAAGGAACCCATGTCAAATTGTAGAAAACTGTCGTCTCTCAACCTGACTTCAGGCTCTAGGCTAGCAGATTTAAAAGTTACGCTTTCTGGTAGATCTTCGGTTAAAGTTACATCTGTGGCATCTCCTGGGCCGTTATTAGTGACTTCAATCGTATAGGTTAAAGTGTCTCCTACATTAACAGGATCTGCAGAGTCTGATTTTTTGACTTCTAAATCTGCTACTGCAATTACTTCAGTGGTAATTTCTGCTATATTGTTATCTGGATTAGGATCGTCTACAGCATCACCAGCACCAGAAACAGAGGCTTCATTGGTAATAATTCCTGCTTCCGTGGGAATCACGTCAATGGTAACTGTTTTGGTTTCGCCGCTAGCTAAGGAACCCATATCAAACATTAGAAAACTGTCGTCTCTCAAGCTGAGTGAAGGATTCTGACTCGCAGATTCAAAAGTAACAGTTTCTGGTAATTCTTCTGTTAAAGTTACATCTGTAGCATTTCCTGGACCATTATTAATTACTTCGATGGTATAGGTTAGAGTATCTCCTACGTTAATAGGATCGGCGGAGTCTGATTTTGTGACTGATAGGTCTGCGTGTTGATTGCAGAAGAGCTTAAGAATATCATAACCGGATATACTTTGTTCATCGTCTACAAAGTTATGAATAAACCCATTCCCTGCTAATTCGGATACACTTTCTTCATCGTCTACAAAGTAAGGAATAAATCCACTTCCTGCTGATTCGGTACAGTCAAAACCACTTTCAGTGGATGGGTCAGATGCAAAAAAGTTTCTAATCACTAAATCATTATTTCGATCTGCTACTCCATCTTTGTTAAGATCTATTATCAAGTGTGTGGTGTCTGTGATATTATAATAGTCATACGGGGTAATATCTGTACTGTCTGTCCCAAATCCTATTTGATCGGGAGTAAGATTCGTCAAAGAAAAGACATCTCCTTTTAATACAATAGTATCTGTCTCAGAACTATAATAACCCGACTGGTAATCATAAATTGTTTTAACTGAACCTGTTGCTGCGCTAACAAAGTAGGAGTCATCTCCTTCCGATCCAACAATGTATTCAAAATTAGTTATAGTATCTTCGAGGCCCTCGGTCGCGGATACTTTTCCTTCAACTAAGTCAATAGTTAGACCTACAGTTTCCTGAAGGTTTGCATTAACCTTAATCAAATCATACCCTTCTCCACCATCAATTTTAGCATTACTACCCCAATAGCCAAACACCATAACGTCATTACCTTCCCGACCATAACCGGTGTCTTGAGCAGATACTTCGATGCGATCGTCACCACCCCCACCATCAAGGTAGGCACTGCCCGAATATGTACCTATAAGATGGTCACTACCATTCCCACCATAGAGACTATCGTTATAACCAACGCCACTCACAAGATAGTCGTGACCATCTCCACCGTAGATAGTATCGTTACCATTATATTCTCCAGCTCCCCCGAAAAGGTTATCGTTACCATGACCACCATCAATATAGTCATCACCATGACCACCATCAATATAGTCATCACCATCGTAACCATAAATGCGATCATTGAAACGACTAAGATCGGTCTCCCCGTCGATGGAATAATTGGCACTATAAATGTGATCGTCTTCTGCAGTACCTTCTATCAATACCTGCTCGATCGCTACCAACTCCCCATCCAACGAAACAGTCGCCCAATCATCCTCAACCCTCAACTCCTGCAAATACTCCTCACTCAACACATCCCCCCGCACCAAATGAGAAAAAATCGCTCCTTCATCTCCCAACCCATCAACAGAATTTAATTCCCAATCCACAGCATGACCTATTTCCTCCAACAAAACATTAGCAACTGCCTCAACATTATCCGCATTTGCTATTAAAAATTCCCGCGATAAATAAATCCTATTTTTGTCTCCCGCAAAAGCTCCATTTGCCCCATTAATTTCTGCCGAGTCGCGAATTTCAATGGGAGGAATAACACTAAAATCTCCCCCCAACCAATCTTGTGCCAACTTCCTAGCATTCTCAGTATTAAAACTATTACCAAATGCCAGAACCATTTTCTCATCAAAATTAGGGTCAGAGGCAAACAAATTCAGATAATATGAACTTATACCTAATGCTTCTTCTAGTATTTGGGAAATATTCGCAGGATTTTGTAGATTGTTCATAATTAGTTAGAAATAGAAGTTAACAATAAATTATTTAGGTAAGCATGATTACTTACCCTTTCCATAGTTCAGAATATTCCTTTGTCTATTTCTCAACCATAGCAAAGTTCACAATAATGCCAGCACTTTTATTTTTCTCCGTCTATAGGTAAATTATTGATTTTTTTAGTATAAATTTGTATCAAGTATATCTTTTTCTCAATAATTTCAGAGAAAATTTACCAATCAAAAAGAAAATAGTAGTTTGAAAAAATACTTAAGAATACTTAATATCAATATTTGTAAAAAAAACTAAATTTTAAGTAACATATTAAGCATAAATAAAAAAAACCGCGCTGCATATTTACAACGCGGGAGCGAACAGGATTTTAATCATTATCTTTAATAGTTCCTAAACCTGACCTATTATCTAAGTCTATTTCCGCATTCCGAGCATTACTTAACTGTACCCAAAAATATTCCACATTCTCAACCTGTTTCTCTCCAATAATAGGTACTTTAATTGTCTTACTTATTTGACCGGGTTTAAAAGTAAGTGTACCTGTTTTTGCACGATAGTCAGAGTCACTAATAGCTGTACTATCAAGAGTTTGATAATCTACTTTTATTGTCTGGGCACTTTCTCGATCAAGACTTACTTTAAACTTAGCTCTTTTAATACCTCTATTACCTTCAGTGACTGTAGCATCGTTAATAGAAATATTAGTCACATCGTCATTTTTAATAGTTGCTACGCCTTCATTATCGGCAATGGTTGCGTTTTTGGGTTTCCTGAGTTTGGCAACAAATGTCTCGTCTAACTCATCGGCGGTGTCTCCCAAAACTGGCACGGCAATTCGTTTTGTAGTTTGACCCGGTTTGAATGTGATATTGCGCCTACGTCCTAGATAGTCTGAACCTTTTTCGGCGCTGTCGTTAGCGGTGACAAATTTGACTTTCACTGTCTCGTCACTTGCTTCGCTGAGACTGACTGTAAATATGGCTTTTTGTCTGCCATTATTACCCTCATTTACTGTAATATCGTTGATAGTAATTTGTGGCTTTGTTGGCTCGTTAAATAAAATTTTCATCCGCTTGCTTGGCTTAACTTGATAATATTTAGAAATGGTAATGGAGCCGTTTTCTTCGCCCAAGTCGAGAACTAAATCTTTGCCTTGACGTCGCCTCTTAACTTGCGAGGGACGATATTCTGATAGGTCTAAAATATCATCCCTATTCGCCCTAATAATTTTGTCATCTCCGGTATATTTTCCTGGTTTATAACCCATAAACTTGTTAGCAGCATCATTGGCAAAAATCACATCATCTCCAGGAGAATTAATCAAATTTTCGATTGTTGTATTGTAGGCGATCGTTGTGCCAAAAGTAGAGGTTTTGTATTTTTTGCCACTATTGTCGTTAAAGGCAATATATTCATGTTTATTAAAAGCATCAGCAGTAGTAATAAAGCCACCCTCTCTTAAATCTATTCGGTAGTCATAAGTAAAGTCTGCTAACTCTAAAGAGGGAAGTTTTGATAAGTCAATTGTATCAAAACCGCCTCCATCCCAGAGTGTTAGTTTCGTTTCTGTTTCAGCACTGCCTAAATATTGACTACCATCAGAAAATCCATAAACACTATCAAATGAGTAGGTTGTATTCTCGGAATTAAAGTCATTATTTCTCCCATATAAATATTGTAAAGCTTGAATATCATAAGCCATTGGGGTAGTTGAATATTGATTTAAACCACCCAAACCAACGTAAGTCATCATCGTATTTGTATTGTTATCTTGAGCATAAGATAAAAAAGGACTTCGTTCTCCATCACTGTAGTTACCAGGATGTTTTAAACCTAAACTATGACCTATTTCGTGAGCTAAAGTTATATAACCATAACTTCCTGGTTCATCGTCGTATTCGTAGTGATAATAAGATGATAAATGTATATCACCAGCTATAGAATTTTTTCTTACATCTGGTGGAAAATATGTGTAACCACGGGATTGATTTTGTAGTGGGCCATCAGAGAACATGATTCTAATTTCACCGTAGTTATTAGCTGTATCAGCTACTTCTTGAAAATCGACATCTATATATTGTTCTAATCGGTTAAATATATCTCGAACGTTATTTTTGACTGCATTACTTACTTCTGATGGTTTTTCACTACCATAATATGAATTAACTGCTTGGTTTGATAAAAAGCTGTAGGTAATTGTGTTTTCTTCTCCTGTATCCCAACGAGTTTTAGCCAACAAACCGTTGATTTTTTTGTTACTAGATAATGATGCTATTTTTCTCGGCAATATTTTATCAAATACACTATCAAATTTACCATTGCCAAGAGTATCTTCTAAATTTGATTCATTATTTTCATGGTCGGATGTTTGATGATTTTTGCCACAAACATAACATTGGGGAAATGGCGAAACCTGAAGTTCATTAACTACAAATTTGTCTTGTTCTAAGGAACGAATTTCATAAAATCCGTCTGGTTTTTCTGGGTCAGCGTAGTCTAGTCTAATTTCTCCTAAAATTTCATTTTCGTCTTTACTACTAATAATAGTAACTTGACTTTTTTCTACTCCTAATACTTTGCCAGTTCGGACCCAATCTTGTTTATTGGGTGAGTTTTTTACTTGTTCAAGTTCGACATCTAGGCTAACATCTGGAAATAAGTTTAGTCTGATGGTTTTATCCGATTTGTCTGTATTGTCTAGAAGACTGAAATCTAATTTTACTTCTCGTTGACGAGCTATTGGCGAGTTGGGAATATTTTTTTCTATTGCTCGTTTTTGAGGCACTTCAGTAAATAGTAATTTTGGCTCTTGGTCTGTGGATTTACCTACCAGTTGTTCTCCTGCTTCTACGCCTATTAGGAAGTCTTTTTTGACTTGACTAGTAGACCTTAAAGTTGGTATTGATTCTGTAGGGATATTTTTTTTGTCTGCAAATAAAAATTCTTCTAATTCTGTTTCAGAGTTGTCAGTATAAAATGTGGTTTCTAAATCAATTTCTTGAATTTCAAAATTGGCAATTATTTCTCCCCCTGGAATGATATTAGGCTCAATATTTTCTCGGTTCCAGAGATTTCCGGATATTGGGTCGTAAGTATTTTCATCAAGTGATTCTAATAACATTGGCTTTTCTCTCTAATAGTCTCTTTCTTCGGTTATAACTCTTACTCTTCATTTTTTATTCTGTGTTATCAGGATATAATTGTGATTGATTTATAAAAATTTATGTTTATGGTTTGGGTATAGTTAGTGTAGGTTGGGTTGACGGAGGAAACCCAACATTATTGAGATATTAATAAATAAGGGTTCGGAGACCAAACCCCTACAGTTTTTTCCTCACAAATTATTGAGGATGGCTCTGGTAGTCTAGGTTGAGTTTCATTTCTCAAATCAACATTATTGAGATATTAATAAATATTTGTTGGGTTGCGCTTTCGCTTAACCCAACCTACATAAAATAACTAGGGTT
>JASJEE010000382.1 GCA_030064835.1 Microcoleaceae cyanobacterium MO_207.B10
CCCCTACTCCCCTACTCCCCTACTCCCCTACTGTGGTCTACTGAAATGAAAAGCGCTGTAAGTAGAGCGAGGTAAAAAAAAACGTGTTGGATGTTTAGACATAAAAACCTTAAAAGCACTGATATAACTTACTTCTGAACCCGTTTACACTTTGATACATAAAGTACAATATTAATTATTAATTGTTAATTACTGAAAGCCATTTTATACCAATAAATATATAATTCATTACATATAATTTATCACTTTTACTTTTGTTTTAGACGATAAATTATACCTAGTACCAATTTATTTTTCAGAAAAAATCTTTCATATCGAGTCAAAATCTCTTTTGGAATGAAAATTTAATTACTTAATAATTGAGACAGACCAAAGTATAACTTTGAAGCTTTAGTTTTTAACTTCTCTATCTGAGAATTTTATTTTATTTTATTTTATTTTATTTAATCCTCAACCTTTTGCTAGTAAGTCAAACTATTCTTTGACTATTTTAAGATGCTTAACCAATTAAGTAGATTGCTGTGGTTTTGATAAGTTTTGTTAAGTTAGGTTGCATCTCTACGATAGTCTACCGCAAGATAAAAAATAACTTTTTGACATAACAATATTTTTAGGTTGGTTATTATGAATATGTTTTTTCCTTTGGCACCTCGTTACCGTCTCGATGATGAGTCCCCTTGGCTAAAAGGAATTGATCCCACAAGGAATTATTGGCTTCATATTAATGGAGAAAAAACACTAACTGCCGTAATTCCTGGTTTAACAGTATCTTCTAGAGAAGAATTTAAAGAAAATATTTTCAAGTTTCGTGGCCTTGAACCAGGGGCACACATGATTGTTGAAAGAGCTGCACAAAGTTGCTATATCTGCTGTATTAGTCAAAACTGCTATGCTGTTGAAGGTTATTTTAATGGAGCATTAGTTTGGCATCTATTTGACAAAGAAACTTTAGAAAGTTTATTAATGACAAGTAATCCAGACTGGAAGTGTGCGGCTAAAGATATAGAACTAGGACGAGAAATGTTAGCTCGTTCCCTTCAAGTATCAGCAAAAATTTAAAATAAACTAAATAACTATAAATTTATCTGGCAATTAATTTTCGCCATTATCAAATTTAGTATGAGAACGTAGATTTAATAACTCTTGGGGAGAAGCTAGCAGCTTGACAGTAACAACTATAATTTTATCGTGCTGAGAATTTAAAATAAATTGCCAAGCTACATTTACCCAAAATAAGGGAGTTTTAACTTTCCCACTAACTTTAACTTCAACATTAAAATCGTCAAGTTGTTGGCTCACTCCTTCTTGAGGATAAGCTTGCATACCTTGAGCTTCTGTCTGGAGATAATAAGCGATCGCCTCCCTACCAATAATAGGATCTTCAAAAGGAGCATTTAACACACCCTCAGTAGTAAATAGACTGACTGTAGTGTCAAAATCATTATCATTAAAACTTTCAAAATAGCGGTTTACAACTAGGTATTCAATACCAGGAATTTTTACAGTAGATAATTTATTGTCTGTAGTCATTTTTAAGTTACTTTAATTCAACTAACATCCAGAATTTTCTAAACAAATTGAAGTAGGGAAATTAGTTTTTAGTATAAGTAAAAACCTGAAAAACGTTGGGAGGAAAGTTCCCGGAAGATTTATCCCCTGGTTGAATAACGAAACGCGGGTTTTAACCCGGAGTCAAAGTCTGGTCTACTTAGAGATAGCAAGTAAGAACAAGGTTTATCGCCATTACAAGAGCGCACTTTGCGGTGAGATTTCGGTGGACAGGAGACGGGGACTTAATTTCCTAGGACGGCTGTTAGCTCTGCATTCCCCAGGAAAAGCAAGTAGGCAGCTAGAGCTAGAGCAGCGAGAAGATTGCTCCAATATCTTGAGTAAAACCACTCGTGAAAGCTACAAAAAAAAGGTAAGCTCACAGCTAGGTTTCGGTCTATACCGAGCTAGGATTATAGCAGTCTGTTGACAGGCTTGAATTAAATGTAGATTTATGAGGAGCTACCTGCGGAAGTAAATTCCGCACTTTAAACGCCACGTCCCATTTGCGGTGGACTAACCACAGAATCCAAGGTGTTTCAAACCCTGGAGATGTCAATAATGACCCAACTACAAAAATGTGAATATTTTACTAATACTAACAAAAGTTAGATACCGGGATAATCAACTAAATCCCCGGTATTTTTTGGGAATTATGCGAGAGGGTCAACACCCATCTTCGCAACAACATTGCGTAATACAGTAATTTGTTGACCAAAATCTAATTGTTCGATCAAACTTAATACTTGAGAACTAGAAGTGGAGAGTTGATAAAAACTGGGCATAGAAATTACATAACCCTCTTTCATCCACTCTGCTAGTTGATACCAGAAAGCTAGCTTAGTATTAGTACCAAGTACACCGTAGGCACGAGAAATAGGGGTATTTTTACTAGACGCCAGATCGCGCATAGCTTGCAACTGCGCTTCAAAAGGCATTTGCTTAATTTCGTTTAGCAGACCTTCAGCTAATTGTAGGCGAGCTACACCAGGAGCAGCAGGTGTAATCGAGCGGCCCATCTTAGTGTAGATATACCACATTACCGCAAGTTGCTCGTCCAGACTGAGGGTATTGAATTGAGCTGTAGTTGCAGGAACAGCGTTAGGGTCGCTACCAATAAAAAATTTAGTGGATTCAGCAGTATAAGTCATGTCTGCAATTTAGATATTTATGTGTATAATCACCAATCCTGAACGGAGTGGCCTTGCAAATCTCTACCTCCTTAGTTATCATTATGTAACTTTTTGTTAAAAATTGCAAATAAAATTTACAAATTGAACAGTTTCAAAAGTATTATAAAAAATTTGTGCTATGGGTATTCTAAATCACTAGACAGTTTCACCAATTTGCGCTAAAAAATATAAATCTTCAGGGATTGGTACAAATTCTATAAATTAACTAGAGCCATGAAATCTCCCATTAGCAGTAGTCAAATTAAAAATAAAGCTATAGAACTAGGATTTCACAAGGTAGGGATAGCTTCAGTGAATGGATTAGATTCAGCAACAGAAAGACTACAAGCATGGTTAGACAAAAGTTATCAAGCAAACTTAGGATGGATGGCCAATCCCAAACGTCAAGATTTGAAGCGGGTAATGGCAGAGGTAGAATCAGTCATTTGCTTGGCACTCAACTACTACACACCACATCAACATTCCGATAATCCTGAAATTGGCAAAATTTCTCGCTATGGGTGGGGTCGGGATTATCATAAAGTCATGGCAAAAAAGTTAAAAGCTCTTGCCAACTGGCTACAAAACCAAAAAGAGGGAATTTTAGCCAGATATTATGTAGATACTGGCCCAGTGCCAGAGAAAGTATTGGCAGAGCAAGCTGGTTTGGGCTGGATAGCAAAGAATGGTAATCTAATTACTAGAGAATATGGTTCATGGGTATTTTTGGGAGAAGTGCTAACTAATCTCAAATTGATTAGCGATCGCCCCCATACTCAACACTGTGGCAGTTGCACTCGTTGTTTAGAAGCTTGTCCCACTGATGCTATTACAGAACCTTTTGTGATTGATGCTAATTTTTGTATTGCTTATCATACAATTGAAAATAGAGATGCTGAACTGCCTCAGTCTATTAAATCAAATTTAAAAGGATGGGTTGCAGGTTGTGATATTTGCCAAGATGTTTGTCCTTGGAATCAACGATTTGCTCAAGAAACTGATATAGTTGAATTTCATCCCTATCCAGGGAATTTAACACCTAAATTAACAGAACTAGCACAGATATCCGAGCAAGAATGGGCTCAGAAGTTTACAGCTTCAGCACTGCGACGTATTAAGCCAGAGATGCTGCGACGAAATGCTTGTGCCAATCTTTAATTAAGTTTAAATTAAAAAATTAGAGATTATCCATTGTCATATATTAGACCAAATTCAAGAAAGCTTGTTACAGTAAAATCCCTGTGCCAAAGGATAGGAAAATTTACACTTGTTCTCTTTCATTCCTAACACCTAACACCTAGAAATCAATCAATGTAGCAATATTTTTTGAAAATTGTATTAATTAATCTACTCTTTCAAATTTGGTTATAGAGTCAAAATATATTGCCAAATTAACGAGCCAACATATCAAAAATTAATGTTAGAATAAAGCACCAATTAACAATAATTAGATAATGATAAAAGTAGTTATTTTTGATTTTGATGGCACATTAGCTGATACTTTTGATATTATCGTTGGTATAACAAATCGTCTATCAGTTGAATTTGGATATAAGCCAGCTAGAAAAGACGAAATCCCAGATATTCAGAAATTAAGTCCCCTACAAGTAATAAATCAATCAGGAATATCTATTTTTAAAATACCTTTTTTACTGAGAAGAATTAGATTAGAATTTCAAAAAGAACTTGAAGATGTCAAATTATTTCTAGGAATAAAAGATGTTTTATTAGAACTAAAACATCAAGGTTATAAATTGGGAATAATTACTTCTAATAGTCAAGAGAATGTAGAATTTGTTTTGCAAAAATATGATTTGTTGCTTTTTGAATTCATGTTCTCAAAGATAACATTATTGGGTAAACATAGAGTGCTAAGAAAATATATAAAATCACAAAACATTAGTCCAGAAGAAATAATTTATGTAGGAGATGAAACTAGAGATATTAATAGTGCGAAAAAAGCGAAAACAAAGGTAATAGGAGTTACTTGGGGCTTTCATTCTAGAGAATCATTATCTGAGTATCAGCCAGATGTTTTGATTGACAAGCCTCAAGAATTAATTGCTGCAATTAATAATTTTTCCAGCTAAAGTAAACAGGAAAACAGAAAAAATCAGAGTTTTTTTTACTCAACATTCAATTGTTTTCCTTTCCAAATAAATTACAATTAAACTTTATAGCGTTTCCCAGACTAATGGTAAGCATTCAGCAGTCAGCTATCAGCTATTGCTTTTATCACTTACTAAAAGCAATATCTAATTGAGAAAGGAAAAATCTTACTACAAAAGTCAGCTCCAAAGTCTATATTCATTTAAACCCAGTCCTTACAGCAGTTTTCATTTGAGTAGACCACAGTAGGGAGGTTCCATGGAACGTCCCTACAAGGTTTTGGTTGTGACGATGTGGTTTATCAATCTGAAAAGCGCTGTAAGTACAGGTTCAAAGAGCTGATAACGCAGTTCCTCTGTTTGCGGAGCATTCCGAAGGAAAAGAGGCTAGGTAACTGCTAATAGCTGAATGCTTACGACTAATGAGGTACACCTATCTTTAATTTCTATTCTATTCCCAGTAAAGTTTTCCCTAAAACCAACCAATGAGTGTAGCGAAACCAGTATAGGAATTGTTATAGAAACAAATAATGTTCACCTACCACCTAAAACCTAAGAATGAGCGTACTCTATATATGAATTATGAGTTAAGTATTGGTAAATTGCACACCAAAACTTATAGTTGTAAAGATAAAGTAGCAGTAACATAAACAGACTCAGGCATGAACACCAATCCCATAGCCATATTTGTCCCATGGCTGCATATGCACCAACCTCCCATTTGGAGTAATGGACAACTAATTGGCAACTTAGAAAAAATGCTCAATGGTACACCAAACTCAGAAGAACATTGGAATGCGCAATGGTTTGCGCAAGCATATAAAAATCCTGCCCGTTATGCCAAACAACTGACAGCAGAGGGTTATCAACCTCGGATGATCGTAGATTATTCTGGTGTGTTGCTCGAAGAAATGGCAAAACTTTCTAAGAACGGCACTTTTTCTAATCTTCATGTTGATGGCGAAGCAATGGGAGATGTGATTAGTCTGTGGCGAGAAATTCTCAATGATTATCCTGACACAATAGAATTTACTGGTAGTGGATACAGTCATTGTTATTTTCCTGCTACTCCCGAACGAAACCACGAAGCTCAAATTATGGAATGGCGACGAGTGTTCGCGGATTTATTTGGCGAAGAAGCATTATCACGGGTGCGGGGGTTCTGGCCTCCGGAAATGGGTATAACAGGCAACCCTGGCGAAGCTTTGAGATTTATACGTTTGCTGAAAAAGTGCGGTTATGAATGGATTATTTTACCCAATGCAGCATTAGAACATCCTGAAGGTTGGAGTACACCAGAGTTAGAAAACCGGGTGCATTGGTTAGTTGTAGAATCTGAGGGTGAGTCGGAACGTATTCTTTGTGTGGTTAGGGATACGGATATGGGAATTAGGCAACAAAGCGGTCAAAATGCTGACGGTTGTATTAACGATGTGCGATATCGGGGTAAAGAAGTCGGAACAAAACCCCCAGCTTTGGTAGTGCCAACTTCCGATGGCGAAAATGGTAATGTGATGATGTTTGAATATTTTAAGAATAGTTTTGCTCCTCTATTTCGGGAGCGCGATCGCTGGTCGGATGTAGGTTTTATGACGGTGAGTCAATATATCGATACTTATCTAACAGAGGGTCCTACTACTGAGGTCAGACTAAAGTCTACAGGTGGTTCGTGGATCGGAGGTCATCAACAGTGGCAAGAGGGAGATTTACGACAACAGGTGTTAGCAGCAGTAGAACAGTTGAGTCAAGATTATGCCAAAATTGTAGAATCTGGTAAGGGTTCGGCTGAAAAAACTAGAATATTGTTATTTTGTGAGACCAGTTGCTTTGTTTATTGGGGTTCAGACTTTTGGGCAGATCAGGCAAAGTTATGTATTGAGTGGGCGAGGAAAGTATTAGCAGAAGGTTGATTAGAGGAGTTGCCTAAGAATATATGATTTGGCGGTGGAATGATTGTATTAAGTTGTAAATTTTTAGGTTGTAGGCACCTCTATAACTAGACCTCTCCGGAAAAGAGGGAGCAGGGAGAAATAATATCATGTCCGGTTGAATACTTATGATTAAGATAGTAAGGGAGCGGGGGAGTAGGGGAGTAGGGGAGTAGGGAAAATAGAAAGATTTACTCGCCGAAGCAAGAGGA
>JASJEE010000062.1 GCA_030064835.1 Microcoleaceae cyanobacterium MO_207.B10
GTAAAAGTGCTAAATCTCCTGTTAACATAACACTACTTTGATTAGAATGAGCTATACCTAAAACTGTTGATAAAGTACCATCTATTCCGTTTGCACCTCGATTGAAAAATGGCTGAATTTGAGAGTTGTTTGGAAACCAGAAAAATTCTACATCTCTAACTGGCATACTATTAGCAATAAATATTGGTGTATTTTTGGGTAATGCCTGAGAAATTAACCAAGAAATTTTAGGTTCTAATATATGATTTATTGTTGCCATTTTATTGTCAATATTTTCTCTGACTTTTGCTTCAGTTTTACACCACAAATTTAAGTAATTTTTATCATAGTTATTTAGGAAAGATTGAGTAATTAAAGTTTTTGCTAGTTGTTCTACTGAGATTCGTAAGTGAGTTGTCTTGCCATGAAGCGGATCGAAATTATGGTCGCTTTTGTCAATAATTAATCTTTGGGAATTAGTTCTTTCTAGCCAACTTCTGAGTTGTTGACTTATTGGCAGTTCTCCAATTTGTAAGATGATTTTAGGAATCAGTTGTGCTGCTAATTTTTGATTTCTTAAAATTAAATCATAAGTGCTGATTAAATAGGGATTTAACCGAGAATAGTTTCTTAGAGGTGATAAACCTTCGGCTAAAACAGGGAAGTTTAAAGTTTGGGAAATTTGAGCGATCGCCTGACAATATTCTTGAGGTTTTTCTGGTTGTGCTAAACCTGCAATTATAATACCTTGCTGAGATTTAAGTTGATTTTTGAAGAGTTCTATTAAGTCATAATTTGGCAAATATTGTGTTTTTAAAACTGGTTGTACAGCAGCAAAAAAGTTTTGGGGAAATTTTGATTCTAAGGTAGTAGCTTCTGTTTGGGGTATGGGTGGTAAAGGGTCTCGAAAAGGAATATTAAAATGCACAACTCCAGGTGTAGGAAAAGTAGTTTTTTCCCAGCCATAAATAACTGTTTGTCTCAAATATTCTAGTCTTTTTAGTTGTACTGAAGGTAAACTTAATTCAATTTGCCAGTTAGGGTAATTACCATATAATTTTACTTGATCTATGGTTTGACCAGCGTGACAATTTCGTAATTCTGGAGGTCTATCTGCGGTTAAAACTAATAATGGAATGCGACTTTCTTTTGCTTCTATTATAGCTGGATAAAAATTAGCTGCCGCGGTACCAGATGTACAAACTATAACGACAGGTTGATAATTTTTTTTTGCTATTCCTAGGGCAAAAAATGCTGCCGAACGTTCATCAAGAATGGGAATAGTTTCAATTTTAGGATGGGTGGCAAAGGCGAATGTTAGAGGTGTGGAACGAGAACCGGGACTAATAATTGCTGTGGTTAATCCTAAACGGTGTAGTGTTTCTACTAAAATGGATGCCCATACGGTATTGATATTTCTAAAATCAATTGACATTGTTAAGTTGTGAATCTTGAATAGTAATACGTCAAGCCAAAAAGGTTTAAGACAGTATTGAATAACTGAAACAAACGATGGAATATTAATAAGGGAATAGTAAAAAATAAATTATCCAATTTTTGAACTAGACCTAATTTGTGTTGCTCTCTCTATTCCCTACTCCCTACTCCTTAAATTCAGGGTAATTGTATATTTTTTAATTTGGAAGTCCCTAATTAATCTTCTACCTTCTGTTATCTCTAACTGCTTCTATCCTAAACCTGAAATTTTGGCTTTTTCTTTCTATTTTTGAATCCTTTGCTTTTTGACCTTTGCTGTACCACTTCCGGTGGCGGACCATAATCTCCATCAGAAAAATATTGTCGTTCTACTATATGTTGAGGTTCTACTTCAATCCACAGACGGGCACCTCCAGCTTGACTATTATTAGGTTGATGAGGTTGATAAACGATTTGGCAAGGTCCTTTTATTTTCAGAGCGTGGCAATAATCTTTTTTATCCCCTACTTTCACAGCAACTGCTGGATGAGAAGTTCCATTATCTCGGTTGTAATCTATAGTTTTTCGTAGAAAGGGAGATTTCTCAATGATAACTGATAACTGAAATGCCCCGCTAAAGCGGTAGGAGGAAAAGGGAAAAAGGAAAGAAGGGTTCAATAATTGATAATTGATAATTGATAATTGATAATTGATAATTACCTCTCCCTAAAAACGGATAGGATTGAATAAAAGGAAAGTTTTTTCTGGTTTCCCTTTGAAATAGGAGGCTTTAAACCTGAATTATTTAATCATTAAATTATTGAATTATTAATTATTCGGTAAAGGGGTAAAGGGGTAAAGAATAAAGGGGAAGATTCCTAGGAACGAGAGACATACGAGACAAGACGAAAACCCACAAGGCAGTTGAGGAAGTCCGCAAAGTTATAGTCGCGCCCGGCGCTCCGACAATCCCCAGAATCGAAGTACCAGTTACCGGAACGGAGCAGTCTTAGATTACTATCTCCCCCAGTTTCCCAAGCACTTCCGTCAGTAGGCGCTCCATTATAATTATCGTGCCAAACATCTAGACACCATTCCCAGACATTCCCGTGCATATCGTATAAACCAAACGCATTGGGAGGAAAACTTCCTACATCTGTTGTTTCTCCTATATTACGGTAATAGTTAACTAACTCAGACGTTATAGTTGCTCCAAAATAGAAAGGAGTAGTCGTTCCGGCACGACAAGCATATTCCCACTGACTCTCACTAGGGAGGGTGTAAATTTTCCCAGTTTTCTCAGATAGCTTTCGACAAAACCCTTTAGCATCATGCCAACTTCGACTTTCCACTGGGCGAATTCCTCCTTTAAACTCAGAAGGATTATTTCCCATAATGGCTTCGTACTGGTTTTGAGTAATAGGATATTTGCTCATATAAAAAGGTTGGAGAGTAACTTCATGTTGCGGACTTTCATTAGAGTTTCTTTGCGCCTCATCTTCTGGCGAACCCATGAGAAAACTTCCCCCAGGAATATAAACCATTTCTAATTTAATACGATTACCCAAGTCTTCGATTTTTTGCCTAGCACTTCCCTGGGTGTGGTTAATAATTTTGCCAGAGTTGTTGACAGTTACTATCTCAAAAGTAAAGAGTTCCCCTTTCGACTCCCGCTGCCTTTTTTCTTCCGCCTCTTTTTCTTGCCTTTCCCTTTCTTCCCGCCTAAATTTTTCCTCCGCCTGACGTTTAATTTCCTGCCAAACACCCAGAACAATATCTCGATTTTTCACCGCCTCAGTCAAACCCAAATTTATCGCCCAGTTATAATCATCAACCGCCTGCTGATATTCTCCTAATTTATAGTAGGCATTACCCCGATAATTATATGCCAGAGCGTGACTAGCATCTAACTTTATAACCTGAGTCAAATCATCAACCGCCTCTCGATAATTTGCCAGCTGAATATAAGTCAAACCTCGCCGATAATAACCATCGATAAATTCAGGATTCAAATCTATAACGTAGCCAAAATCAATAATTGCCTCCCGATATTTTTCCAGATTAAACATCTCAATTCCCCGCTGATAACAAGAGTCTATTACACTCAACTTTTTCTCCTTACCCAAACCATCCAAACAGCGATTAACCTTAATAACAAACTCCCGATCCAGAGGCAGTAAATTTTCAGCCACTATGTCAAACTTTTCTCTGTCATTCTCCACAGAAATATAACGAGAATTTAGCCAAGACTCCAAGGCAAAATCTAACATTTTTTCCACCCAAGAAAAATTAGATAAACCAGTAAAACCAAAGCCAATATCCGCAGCAAATTCTGGTACTAATTCCGAACGGCCTTTTTCCATAGCTTTGAGACTGCCAATATAACTTTCAACGACCATTTGAAACAGGTCATCTGCCAGACGTTTATCTACAAAAAATTCTGTTTCTAATTCTGGCAATAATTCTGGCAGCTGCGGCAATAAGTTAGTAGTAATTAAATAATGGATGTCGGTAAATAGGGCGACAATAATATTATGATATGCTCCTAACAAATCTGATAATTTGCCAAAGTCTTCGCTATTAGTTTTGTAGTGACATTCGATTTCTATTCCATCTGCTGCTAATTCTTGATTTTCTCTATAAATGTTCAGGTTTAAAGGATTATCTCCACCAAATATTTGATTTATCTCTTGTTCAGTTTTACCTTTTGCCAAGAGTTTCTGTTTAACATTCGTTTCCCAATGTAAGGCGCGTTGAATAGCAAATTCGTAGAGAATTTTTGGATAATGTAGATGATAAATTATGGTTTTGTAGAAAGGAAAATTTTCTTGTCCGCCACTCCAATAGGCAACTTGGATATTAATCAAATCTCCATCTACTTCTGATTCTATTAATATTATTGGTTCAGATTTTAAGCGACTAAATATAGCGGTAACTGCGCTACCTCCGGCAAAACGATTACTCTCCCAACCTTGGTCTATTAGTTTTGTCGGTCGTTGTTCGTTTTCTAGGGGATAGTATTTTTGTTGGAAGCTTTTTAAGGATTGGGAAAGACGTTTTTCTACTTTAGGAAATGTAGAAGTTGAGGTTTTATTAAGATGTTCAAAACGGTCATAGTTTATTTCTGGAGGTGCGAGGATTATTTGTATGGGAACAGGATTTCTATCTTGATGAGATTCGAGCATTTGCCGGGGATGATTTTTGATTGGCCAGTTTTCTAATTCTTTCATTTCTAGGGCAACTTCTCGTTGATATGCTGCCAGAAGAAAATGAGTTTCTCGGTTATATTGAGCTAGTTCTATTTGTACTTGTTTGTTTTGTTGAAATAGCCAGGTTTGAAATTCTTGATTACTTTTAGCTATTTGCATATCTACTGCTTTAATAAATTCTTGAAGTTTGCGATTTTCTAGGCATTGATATTCGACTGTTTTTGCTTGAAATTCTTGACGAGCAATTTCTAGTTGTTGTTGAAATTGTTGATGATTCTGCTGCAACTTAATCTGAGACATACTACGCATATATTCAATCTCAAGTTGAGCGACTTTTTGTTTTTCTTGTAATTCTTTTTGATGAGCTAGTAGTTGCCCTTCTAAATTTTTTGGCATTGTTCTACCGGAGGCACCATTAAAGGCATTTACTATTCCATTCCATGCCATCACACCTCCGCCAAAAACTGCGGGAAGTAAATGTAAAACCATAAATTTTTTCCTCCTGTAATTTGAAATTTTTCGTAAGGTCAAAAAGTTGCATAAATGTTTAGTTTCTTGCGTCAGCTTAACCTAGATTATTTGTCATTGCAAGGGGGTAAATTTATGGATAATTTCTGATGATTATTAACAGTACCCCCGAAGCAATCTTATTTTCCCAGAGATGATTTTTCTAGGGAATGCTTCGCAAACATTCCTCGCCGTGAAAGTAGAGGTCTAGCTGTCATTGCGAGGGGGATATTTCCGAATAATTTCTGATGATTATTGAAAGTAGCCCCGAAGCAATCTTATTTTCCCAGAGATGACTTTTCTAATGTTGAGTTTTATTTGCCTCTAGAGACCTCCGGTTAAACTGATAAAATCTGATCTACAGTTAATTTTAACTCAGAAAAAGTACCAGAAATAATAATATCCTCATTCCTAAATTCCTCAACTTCATAAAACCCATTTACCAAACTAAGAACAGATATTTTTTGTGCCTCAAAATCAACTATCCAATACTCAGGAATTTCTCTCACAGCATATTCCGAGCGCTTAAAACGATAATCATCATCCCTATTACCAGGACTAACAATTTCTACGACTAAAATAGGAGCAGAATCTAAAATAGCAGTAGTCATATTTTTGAGTAATTCTGTTTGTTCGGCAGTAATAATTGTTAAGTCAGGAATGCGAGATTTATTAATAGCAGTTCTAATTCCCACATTTCCTGGCATTACCTGCCAAGGAGCATTTATTCTGATAATTTCTCTATAAAATTCCTGAAATAAAAAAGTCAAAATTAAAGCATGAATGCCACTAGCAGGTGTCAATAGTTTTAGCTCTCCATTCACTAATTCATATTTATTATTTGTACTATCTTGGTATTGCGAATATTCGGCAAAACTATAGGTTTTAGATATGGATTGAATCATTTTTTCAGCTATTAGTAATTTTGTCGGGTGCGTTAATAACGCACCTACTACTGACTAGGTTAAATTAAATGTCTAGTTAAGGCAAAAAATCTTACTAAAAAAATTAATTTGCTCCTCTGTAATGAGAACACAATAAATAGGCAGCAGCACCAACTACTCCTTTATTAGTATGGTATACTTTACAACCTCCATTATTATCTACCCAACCAACTACATGATTATGATTATCATAAACCTGACTATCTGTACCTGCATATCCTAGATAATAATTACCAGAATTATAAACTTCACGACCTTTTAAATAACCTACATAATGACCATTAATATCATTTTTTGGTAGTCCTGCATGGTAATGGTGAGGATATATATTTTTTAATTTCTTCCACATTCCCCATCCCCCCATCTCCCCACACTCCCGGTCCTTCGTTTACCATTACTATGCACCACCACCCATTTTTTGTATGTAGGTCAATATTACCTGCATTATCTATAGTTGTATAAGGATATTGATGGTCAGAATAATTATATGCAGCAACAGTGGGTATATTGAATTCAAAATGATGACTAGATAAACCAATATTTTGACTTTCAAAAGTCTGAGAACTTAAACTTAAATTATAATTATTTTGCTCATGCTGAAAGTTAGAAATTTATGGTAATGGAGATTGAGAATTTACTCCAGAAAAATCTATGCCAAAATCTTGATTTATCCCATCTAGCGTTGAGGAAAAATCATCATTTTTAAGGAAACCAGAACTGTCACTAATACTCCTATCTTAATTTGCCAAATTATCCAATGAAAAATCATTTTGAGCAAAGTCTGAATTTTCCCCTAAATCCATACTTAAATTTTGATAGTTGAATTGCTGCTGCTGATGGAAACTATCGGTCAAATTATGATTTAAGTCTTGATTTATGTCATCCAGAGTTGAGGATAAGTCATCGTTATTAAGTCAGCCAGAATTGTCACTAATATCCATATCTTGAATTGGCAAATTATCAAATAAATTGTTCATATTGATTCTATCGTTAAATAATATTTTGATTATACCAATTTGTTAAAGATATGAAAGAGTTTAATCCCCTCAAATCCCTCGGAAAAAATCAAATTTATTCCTCTTACTCCCCCCTCTTTCTAGGGGAGCGGGGGAATTAAAAAAGGTTGCTCAATAATTTAGGCTTCTGCCATAACTTTATTAAAATTGTATTATATCTAGACAGGCAAGATGCCTGTGTTACGGAGATTTGCTATAATATTGTGTCGCCGAATATTCAATCCTTATATTTGATTATGGTTTATACTCGCAAAACGTTAAATTTATCCGACATTCAAATTTCTTATCTAGAATCGCAGATAGAGGAAAGTAATGAGCAAAAACAACCACTTTTGTTATTACATGGTTTAGCAGATTTAGCTTTGGTTTGGTCAAGTTTAGGAGAATATTTAGCAGATAAATATCATATTATCGCACCAGATATGCGGGGTCATGGAGAAAGTGGAAAACCAGAAAGTGGTTACAGCTTTGAGACAACAATTGCCGATTTAGAAGCGTTGATGGAGCATTTAAACTGGTCGTCTGCTCATATTTTAGGGCATTCTTGGACGGCAAAATTAGCTTGTATTTGGGCAATTAAAAATTCAGAAAGATTTAAAAGTATAGTTTTGGTAGACCCAATTTTTATTGGCAAAATGCCTGGCTTAATTAAACTTACTTTTCCCATACTTTATCGGACTTTAGAAACTTTGAAAGGTATGGGGCCGTTTGATAGTTATGAACAGGCAGAAACTCTGGCAAAACAGTTAGGAAAATATGCTGGTTGGAGTCAGTTACAACAGATGGTATTTGCCGAGGGAATTGAGAAAAAAGCTGATGGTAAGTGGGGAAGTAAATTTGTGATTCCGGCGCGGGATGAAATATTTGATGAAGTGATGCAGGTTGCTGGTTTGACAGAATATATTGATGTGCCGAGTTTATTTATTCAACCGGAAAAAGGTGTGAATAGAAGTGAAATTCAAATCAAGCCTTATCGCAAGTATTTAAGGAATTTGAAAATGGAAAAAGTGCCTGGGAATCATTGGGCGTTTTTGGTGGAACCAGAAAAGTTTAATCGGATAGTGGGAGAATTTTTAGATAGTTTTTGAGATTAAACCAAGCCAGAAAACAGAATGTTACGATATTTTCGTAACATTAACCTATTTAAGATAAGATAGTAGAATTTGATTGTAGTAATAATAGTAATATTATCAATTATGATACCTTCACTACGGGAAATATTTATGATTCCCTTGCCAACAAAACAAGATTGTACTGGAGTAGCAGTAGGATGAGTGTAGTTAGCCCGAAGAAAAAAATACTATCAATTTTGATAGCTGAAGATGATGAAGAATATCGCTTTTTAGTCAGCGAAGCTATTGCATAAAATAATTTAATTAATGACTTATATATTGTTGAGGATGGAGAATAACTATTAGATTTTTTGTATCGTCGAGGTGTCTATGTAGACCCGAAAACTTTCCCTAGACCAGGAATAATTTTGTTAGACTTAAATATGCTTAAAAAAAATGGTTTAGAAGTCCTGAAGGAAATCAAAAAAGATGCCTATTTCCGCTTAATTCCTATTGTGGTTTTGACTACTTATAAAGAAGCATAAGATATTTATAATACTTATGAATTAGGAATTATTTCATTTATTGTTAAACCAGTAACTTTAAACTAAATAAAATTAATATTTTATGTTAGTGCTAGTAAAATAAAATCGCTTGACTAAAATGATTAATCCTAAGCTAAATGACTTTTTTGTGGTAGGAATCGGAGCATCAGCAGGAGGTCTCCGAGTGATCGAAGAATTTTTCGACAATATGCCAAGAGATAGTGGAGCTGCATTTGTAGTAGTGCAACACCTTTCTCCCGATTTTAAAAGTTTGATGAAAGAACTACTCGAAAGACTTACACAAATGGAAGTACACAGAGTAGAAGAGGTAATGAAACTAGAACCTAACAATGTTTATTTGATTCCTCCAAGAAAAAATTTAGTTGTTAATAACCGGTGTTTACGTCTAACAGAACAAGATCTTAACCCTCGACTCCACCCCAACTATCCTATTAGTCTTTTTTTCGATTCTCTGGCAAAAGATTATGCAGATAAAGCGATAGGTGTTGTTTTATCAGGGAGTGGCAGTGATGGTGCCCCAGGTTTACAATCAATCAATAATGTATCAAGATATTCCCATCATTTTTATTACTGTAAGTAAAGAACCCGAAGATTTAATGTAGGCTTTTCAATTAGGATCCCTTGATTATGTGAATAAACCCTTTCAACATCAAGAAGTTTTAGCTAGGGTAAAAACTGATTTAACTATTAAAAAGCAAGCAGAAAAATTAAAGCAAAGTGAAGCAAATTTAAATACAATAGTTACTCATCTTTATGATGGTATTTTAATTATAGATCAAGATGGTGTAGTGAAATTTGCTAATCCGGCAGCAGCAAGAATGTTTAATCAACCTTTAGAAGCAATCTTAAATCATACTCTAGGTAAACCAATTTTAGCTGATGAGATAGCAGAATTAGATATTATTCGTGCTAATGGTCAAGTAGGAGTAGCAGAAATAACTGTGTCAGAAACATAGTGGCAAGGAGAAGTTGTTGATATTGTCTCTTTAAGAGATATTAGCGATCGCCAACACGCTATGAAAGAATTAGCAATTTCTCTGGAGGAACAAAAAGAATTATCTGCAGAGTTAGAAAGTTTAGCGACAACAGATACATTGACAAATATTTATAACCGTCGTCGCATTTTGGAAATAGCTGAACAAGAGTTTGCTAGGTCTGTTCGTTATCAAAATCCTTTTTCAATATTAATGATCGACATAGATAAATTCAAAATAATTAATGATAGTTACGGACATCAAATAGGTGATGAAGTGATTATCAAAGTAACCAAGGAAATATCCGATCAAATCCGAAATATGGATGCTTTTGGGCGTTTTGGAGGGGATGAATTTATGATTTTTCTACCAGAAACTAATTTGCAAAACTCCCTATAAGTAGCACAAAGAATACATAAACATACCAAAGAGATAAAAATTACATTGGGAAAAGAATTTATTCAAATTCCTGTTAGTATTGGGGTGGCAAGTTATGTGAAAGAAATGAAAGAAATAAAAGAAATAAAAGATATGATTGCCATCGCTGACAAAGGTCTGTATCGAACTAAAACAAATGCTATAAATCAAATTTGTACCTAATAAAAAAGTCTATCTATATAAAGAAGCGATCAAGCAGTTTAAATCAATAGTTTAAATCAGTTTAAATCAAGAAACAAAACGTGATAAATTTAAACAGAAGCAAAAAATATTAAGTATTCAGGGCAACTTCAAAGATGACTGAGCAAAATGATGTTAACACGCCATCAACTAATTCTCAAGAGTCTGATCAACCTATAGATATAGATAAAGTAAAAACACAGTCTAATTTTGACTCTTGGAAAAATCGCATTGGTGGGGTTTGGAATGATACAACCTCACGTTTGCAGAAACTGTTGCCCGTTGATCGCGCAGCAAATACAGTAATGCAATGGTTTAGCGTCGATGAGGCTCAAATTGCCGAAATATTGGCAAAAGTACGCTCAGAGTTGCCAACTACTGAAGCAGTATTAATTGGCAAACCACAAGCGGGCAAAAGTTCTATTGTTCGCGCTTTAACAGGGGTTTCCGAGGAAGTAGTCGGTCAAGGTTTTCGCCCCCACACTCAACACACCGAACGTTATGCTTATCCCTCTGATGATTTACCATTATTAATTTTTACCGATACCGTAGGGTTGGGAGATGTGAAGCAGGAAACATCAGTTATTATTGACGAACTCCTGGGAGAGTTGCAGCAGGAAAGCAACCGTGCCAGAATTTTAATTCTGACCGTAAAAATTAATGATTTTGCTACCGATACGTTACGACTGGTAGCGCGAAAATTACGAGACCAGTATCCCAATATTCCTTGTTTGTTGGCAGTGACTTGTCTCCACGAAGTTTACCCTAACCCTACTGATGACCATCCTGACTATCCACCAGAGTACGAGGAACTAAACCGCGCGCTTGTTGCTATTGAAGAAGATTTTAGCAAGTTGTATGATAGCTCTGTATTAATCGACTTTACCCTAGAAGAAGATGGCTATAACCCAGTATTTTTTGGTTTAGAAGCATTTAGAGATACTTTAGCAGAATTGCTCCCAGAAGCAGAAGCGCGAACAATTCATCAGTTATTAGACGAACAAGCAAGTAAACAACTAGGGAATATTTACCGGGATGTGGGAAGGCGCTACATTTTATCATTTACTATTATGGCTGCTACCGTTGCTGCAGTGCCCCTACCTTTCGCCACAATGCCAGTATTAACGGCGTTACAAGTATCTATGGTCGGTTTACTGGGAAATTTATATGGAAAAACCCTATCCCCATCTCAAGCAGGAGGGGTTGTGAGTGCTATAGGTGGTGGTTTTGTTGCTCAAGCAGTGGCGCGAGAGTTGATTAAGTTTGTGCCTGGCTTTGGTAGCGCGATCGCAGCTTCTTGGGCTGCTGCTTATACCTGGGGGTTAGGTGAAGGTGCTTGTGTTTATTTCGGTGACTTAATGGGTGGCAAAAAACCAGATCCACAGAAAATTCAGGCAGTAATGCAGGAGGCTTTTGAGTCGGCAAAAGAGCGGTTTAAGGGGATTAAAAATTAATTTAAAATTAATTTAGGGTCTGCTGAAAAAATTGGTTGGTAGGGGTAGGACACGGGGATACGGTGACGCGGTGACGCGGAGATGGGGGGAACAGGCAACGGTTTCGGCCATTTTCTGTGCAGAAATTTTCTTGAATTTCAGCAGCAAATTTGAGTATTTTGAGGCCAATAAGAGCCAATAACTAGCAGATAAATTGAATATAAAAAGCTCTAAAAGCCTTAGCTATCCTAACTTTTAGCTTTATTCAGTCAGCTATAATTACGGGCAAGATGCGCGAACTGTAACATATTCAATTTATGCATTGTACATCATCAGCCCGAAATATGCTGTATCTATAATTATGTAAAATAACAACCTGAATTACTGTAAAATAGAAGTCTTAAACCGCCTTCTGACTTCCGTGAAACGGCATTACAAAACACCCTTAGAACTAGGAATTTCTCCTACTCGCCGAGGGTCAATTTCCGTTGCCATGCGTAGAGAACGAGCAAAAGCCTTAAACCCCGCTTCAATAATATGATGAGAATTAATTCCAGCCAACTGCCGAATATGCAAAGTCATCAAACTATTATTCGCCACAGCCACAAAAAATTCCCTAACTAACTGAGTATCATAAGTACCCACCCGTTGAGTAGGCATTTCCAAACCATAGCTTAAATGAGGACGACCAGAAAAGTCCAAAGCTACCTGAACTAACGCTTCATCTAGAGGGGCTAGAAAATGACCAAAACGGACAATTCCCTTGCGATCGCCCAAAGCCTGCTTCAAAGCCTGGCCCAAAGTTATCCCCACATCCTCATTAGTATGATGGTCATCAATTTCAATATCCCCCACTGCATGGACATCCAAATCAATTAGTCCATGGGAGGAAATTTGATGCAACATATGATCCAAAAATGGAATACCAGTATTTGCCTTGCAAGTACCTACACCATCAAGATTAAGACTGACTGTTACATCAGTTTCCCCAGTAGTTCGTTTCACCGAAGCAACTCTCGCAGGCAAATCAAGTTTTTCTGTAATAGTAGATTGAGAAGGGCGATCGCTGATTTGCATAATTATCAAATTCTCAAGTATATCAATATTTATATTTTCATTTTTCACAGGTGAGTTGAAAATCACAAAAAATATTAAACTTTGACCTCAACCCACCAAAGCAAACTTTAACTTAAGTCTCTCAGGAAATTTTAGAACTATCTAAATTACTTTCTTCACTTCTGAATTCTGACTTCTGGATTTCATCTACATTCCCATAATTTCATAACCAGCATCCACATAAATAATCTGACCAGTTATGCCACTGGCCAAATCACTACACAAAAACGCTGCCGTATTACCCACTTCAGTCTGAGTCACAGTCCGACCCAGTGGTGCTACTTGTTCCACATGATGAATCATATCTAAAATTCCACCCACAGCCGACGAGGCCAAAGTTCTAATTGGGCCAGAAGAAATAGCATTTACCCGAATATTTTTTTTGCCAAGTTCCGATGCTAAATAACGGACGTTCATTTCTAAAGCAGCTTTAGCGATACCCATAACATTGTAATTAGGAACGACTTTTACACCTCCTAAGTAAGTTAGGGTTAAAATACTCCCCCCTTCAGTCATCAAATCTTTCGCCTTAGAACTCAAATCAACTAGAGAATAAGAGCTAATATCTAGGGCCCTGGTAAATCCCTCACGGCTAGTATTGCTGAAATCTCCTGACAATTCGTCCTTACCAGCAAAGGCCAAGCAATGGATCAAAATATCTAATTTACCCCATTTTTGGCCAATAGTCTCAAACAGAGCTTGAACTTGAGCATCATTCTGCACATTACAAGGTAAGTATAAAGAAGGATTTAAAGGTTCTACCACCTCCCACACCTTCTTTTCAAATCTGCCCTTATCGTCCGGTAGATAAGTGATTCCCAGATTTGCCCCAGCTTGATCAAGCTGTTGAGCAATACCCCAAGCAATAGAACGATTATTCGCAATACCAGTTACTAGAGCATTTTTTCCTGTTAAATCCAACATAGTACCTTGATTTATAAATAAACTGTAGTATGAGCCGAAATCAAATAAAAACTCTAAAATTTAATTGTTTACGATGGCGCTATAATACATTGCATCTTTGTCTAATGGCAAAATATAAACCAGAAGACTCTAAGGCCAGAAAATTGAATTAAATTTTTTGGTTTTACTATCATTATCTATTTCAAGCTTTTACAAGTTTGAAAGTAAGTAAAAATATATAGCAATACGTTGTAATTTGATAGTATAGCTTCGTCTTACGTATGAAGTTATTAAGATTAGGGGATATTAGTTGCTTATAGAAGGAAATTGGTCGTGACGCATGATAGACCGCTAGCAGGTGTTTTCCGTAATATATCTGGAGGTGCTTATCCGCCAGTAATAGAAACTTTTGAACGGGGCAAGACAATTTTTTTCCCAGGAGACCCAGCAGAGCGGGTTTATGTTTTAATCAAAGGTGCCGTTAAGCTGTCCAGGGTTTATGAAGCAGGAGACGAAATTACCGTGGCCCTACTGCGGGAAAATAGCGTATTTGGGGTACTGTCTCTAATTACAGGCCATAAGTCGGATCGTTTCTACCACGCAGTAGCTTTTACGCCAGTAGAGTTAATATCTGTGCCAATTGAACAGGTTGAGAAAGCTCTTAGAGAAGATCCAGAACTTTCGGTGGTCATGTTACGTGGGTTATCATCTCGAATATTACAAACAGAGATGATGATTGAAACTTTGGCACACCGAGATATGGGTTCTAGACTGGTTAGTTTTTTGTTGATTTTGTGTCGAGACTTTGGTATGCCTAGCAAGGATGGGATTACTATAGACCTTAAATTATCTCACCAGGCAATTGCAGAAGCAATTGGATCAACAAGGGTGACAGTTACTCGTCTCCTTGGAGACCTTAGACAAGATCAGATGATATCTATCCATAAGAAAAAAATTACAGTCCATAACCCAGTGGCTTTAAGTCAGCAATTCACCTGATCTAAAAGTATACTGAGAAATATGGCGAGTAGAATCTCGCTAAATCAAACGATTATAGCGAGATGATCAATCCCCAAAATGTTATAATTTTAGTTAGTTGAAATACCCAATTTCCCTACACAGTAGGGCTAAATCTTTAAGGCAATTTAGATTGAAGGTCTGAGGAAACAAACTAGTTGGATAAGCTTTCATCAAAAGTTTACTAGTATAGTTTTATCCATACTATCTTGGCTTCCAGCAATTTAATTTTGAATTTATAGTATAGTAGCTGCTAAAAACCAAAACTAACATACATAATAATAGTTAATAACTTTCTTATTTCTACTCTTGGGTTGAGGCACTTGGCCTGAAACAAGATGGATAGTGCAATATAAAACTGAAACCACTACCTGCAGCCATTAATGACCGCTGGTATTATCCTCGTATTATCAATTTTACTTTTAGGAGGTGTCATCGCTAATATTAGCGATCGCCTGGGTACAAAAGTAGGCAAAGCAAGGCTTAGACTATTTAATCTTAGACCTCGCGATACAGCAGCTCTAGCTACCATAGTTACAGGTAGTATTCTTTCTGCCTTAACTTTGGGTATCTTATTTGCCACTAGTAAACCACTAAGAAATGGTGTTTTTAGAATAGATGAAATTCAGACAAAACTGAATGAAACTCGCAAGGATCTAACAAAATCTGAACTTGAAACAACCCTAATCAAAAATGAATTAGAGGAAGCTAGAGCTGAATTAGCATCAGCTTTAACTAATTTGGAGCAAGTCAACCAGACTTTAGAAAAAGCTTTAGTTAAACAAACAAAAACTGAGGCAAAATTAAAAAGAACCCAAGAGCAACTAAGTGAAGTTGAAACTATTAAAGCACGCACTCAAGAAGAACTAAAGCGAGTTCAAGAGGCAAAAGCTAGGACAGAATCTCAACTTAATTTAACTCAAAATCAATTGAAAAATATCCTAAAACAAAAGGAAGCTCTTCAGCAAGAGATTGAACAATTACAAATTGAACGTCAACGACTGAAACAAAACTAATCTCACTGAGAAAAACTTGATATCAATAGTGTTTGTTCCAACTAAAACACTATTGATATTTATCTAATATAGCAATCCTAAATTATTTGTAACAAATCAAAAAATAGATAAAAATCCTGAAACTCTTATCCCTGTTTCCTGTTTCTAGGAGATTTTTTTCACAACCAAAATATGGATGGTATAGCTTTATTAATAAAATTTTTAATTTAGTAACTAATATAAAATATTAAAGCCCATGATTTTAGGATTTGATCCAGGTCGCGATAAATGTGGTGTGGCGCTGATGGATGAAAATAAGCAACTCTACTACCATAAAATTGTCAAATCCTCAGAAGTTGAAACAAAAATTACAGAATTATTTCAGAACAATCATATTGATTTAGTTGTGATAGGAGATCAAACGACTTCTAATATTTGGCAAGGAAATCTCACAAAAATTATCTCATCAACAGTGCCAATTATTAGCATTGATGAACGTTATAGTAGTTTAGAAGCTCGCGATCGCTACTGGCAAATTTATCCTGCACAGGGATTTTTTCGTCTTATTCCTCAAGGAATGAGGATACCACCTAGACCAGTAGATGATATTGTCGCCATAATCTTAATTGAAAGATATCTAGAAAATCTTGTTCAAATCTCTGGTTGATTTTTGCCTGTAAGATGAGCAAAAAAAAATACTAATTTAGTAGTAAAACTACTTATAAACAAAATACTCTAGAAATAAACTATCTCAAATCAATGTGGTTTATGCTGAATGTTTGTTATTTGTTGTATCTCATCTCTATCAATAAATCAGTAAAACCTACAGTAAATCCGTCTTTTAAAAAAGAACTACTATTTCAGTATCTAAATAACAACCAGAAAATTATTAAGAAAATAGTCTTTCTATCCTCTCAGCACCATATTTACAGGAATAGATATTGAGCAATACTGAACACTATTAAAAAAAATTAAGACAATTCACCTATTCTTAATTTATTAAGTTATTAAGTTATAATTAAGACATTAATTTAAGATTTAAGCTTTAAGCATTGATATTGCCAAACATACTGGCGTGACTATGGGGATATTGATAAATGAAAGAACAACAATTTTTGAAGCTATACGAGCAAGGACAAAGAGACTTTAGTGGCATTGATTTAAGTGGTGTAGATCTCACAGGAGCAATTCTCATAGGGGTCAACCTCTCTAATGCTAATTTGACAGGAGCTAACCTCAGTAGAAGTTTCCTCACAAAAACCCAACTAAACGGAGCAATATTACACAGGGTCAATCTTGCTTTTGCCAAAATGGGTGAAACTAGAATTGCTGATGCTGATTTAACAAAAGCCAATCTAAGTGGAGCTTTTTTAGTCAAGGCAAAACTCCCCCGGACCAACTTAAGTGGTGCGAATCTTACAGGTGCTAATCTTCGTGGGTGTAATTTATGGAGTGCTAATTTATGTAGCGCCATTTTAGAATTTAGTAACTTGCGAGAATCTAATTTGACAGGAGTCAAGCTCAACTGGGCCAATATGTACGAAGCAAAATTAATGGCCGCCAGACTATTTGGGGCCCAGTTGACAGGAGTTAATTTGAGAAGAGCTTACCTAAGTGGAATTGATTTAAGTGGAGCTGACTTAAATGGAGTTAATTTTAGTGAAGCTAAACTCAATGGAGCAAACCTCGAAGGTGCAAATTTATTAGCGACTAATTTTAGTAGAGCTTTGATGCGCAGTATTAGATTAAGTAGTGCTGATTTAACAGGAGCAAATTTTACAGAAGCTTATCTAGTTAGAGCCAATTTCAACTGGTCTAAACTTTGTGAAGCTAACTTTAGTGAAGCTGATTTAAGTGAAGCAACTTTTATCGGCGCAAATATGGAAGGAGTGAATTTATTTAATACCATTTTACCAGAATCGACAAAGTTATATTTTAGTTTTGCTACAGCAGTATAATTTAGCTTTTTTTGATTTGCTGAAAAAGTATTTTAGTATTAATCACTGACTGTTGCGAAACAAGTCAATAATACGATTCTGAGTGCAAGTAATTACAGGGTGATTTTTGTAAGTATTAGGCTAATTAAGCCTAGTAAATTCCTGAAGTATCTAATTGAAGTAAGATTAATAGTTTGTGTCAGTATTGTTCCTCTTGATTCGATGATTCTATTTATCATTGGCAATAAGAATTATCTTCTGAGCATTCCTTTTGTTAGGAAATTTGGTTTTGGTGTTGCCAGGAAAAATTAAATTATTCCTGAATAAAAAACAATTTATTGTAGTAATCAGACTATATTTTAATTTTAGTCAAAAATAGAACTGTTTTACTATCATAAAAAATCAAATTATAAATTCTTCCCACCTAATCCCTAACCCCTAACCCCTAACACCTCTCTATCAACCACTGTATCAATATTTTATGAAAATGGTATAACCTTTCAGGAACTTTATAGCCGAGAAAATTTATAAGTACCACCTATCTATATATATTGCAAATAATTTTGTTTAGGCACTTAAGAAAATAGAGTTCTTGGAAAAAGAACAAAAAAATGATATTCTACTTAGAAGTAGAAGTTATTAGTTCGAGTATATTCACAAACTTGACTAATTAATCAATCAAGAATCCCATATCACCACAAACTCTGGGTCAAGAGCTGAAAGCATAACCATAGATTCTACGGATTACGGATTTCTGAGCTAGTTAACTGTATTACCTAAGTATTACTAGCTAGAGAAAAAGCATTTATGATTATCAACCAACAACGGATTCAAACTTATATCAATATAATTCAAGAACTATTGATAACCCCGACAGAAAAAACACATCAGATTCTAGCAGCTAACCAAGAATTACTAGATGCGGGATTATTACAAACAATAATAATGGTGGCACAAACATCAGCAGAAAATGGTAACCAAGAAGCTAATGAATTTTTACTCACTTTAGCAGTACAACTTTCAGAAAAATTGGAAGTTTCGATCACAGAAAATATCTCAGCAACAGCACCCCCTATAGAATATTTAAAATTCTTAATTCAAATATTACAAGCAACTCACGAAAGCAAAAACGACCCTAAAATTATCAACTCCATTCTGGAAGAAAACTTAAACAAACTAGATTCGAGTTTAGCAGAAACTTTGCAAGCTTGGGGTACTTCTATATTAGTACAAGTAAAACCAGAAGCAGCTCATAGTATTGCTGCAGATATAATCAACTTTAGTAACCGGATACAAGAATTTACTCTGGGAAACAAAGCAGATAATTTAGAAATAGCTATTACTGGTTATAAAACAGCATTAACTGTTTACAATAGTGCTTCTAAAACCCATCAATGGGCAAGGGTTAAAAACAATCTTGGCACTGCTTACATAAACAGAATTTATGGAGAAAAATCTGTAAATATCGAACAGGGAATAGAAATTTATCAACAAGCATTGAAATTTATTTATCACGAAGAAAGTCCTCTAGATTGGGCAATGACTCAAAATAATCTTGGTCATGCTTATATTCGTAGAATTGAAGGAAATAAAGCTAAGAATATTGAACAGGCAATTACCTCTTATCAAAAAGCATTACAAGTTATAACTAAAGAAAAATCACCCCACAAGTGGGCAACTATTAAAAATAATTTAGCTAATACCTACTTAACAAGAATTACAGGAAAAGTTTCCGAGAATATTGAATTAGCAATTGCAGCTTATCAGCAAGTATTACAAGTTATTACTCAGGAAGAAAATTCTCTAGATTGGGCAATGACTCAAAATAATCTTGGTCATGCTTATATTCGTAGAATTGAAGGAAATAAAGCTAAGAATATTGAACAGGCAATTACCTCTTATCAAAAAGCATTAC
>JASJEE010000063.1 GCA_030064835.1 Microcoleaceae cyanobacterium MO_207.B10
GGCGTTGCTGATTTTGGGTATGATTTGTATTTTTTAGTAATTGCTGAACTATTGAATCACAAATATTTGGGATTGTTAAATTTTTATTTTCATACCTTGATTCAGCAACGCCCCATAATTTGATAATTTTGGTAAACTGACACTGATGAGAGCCCATGGAAGCAACAAATCAATACTTTATATTAATAGTTCCGATCGATATATTTCATATTTCAAGAACAGAACTAAAGCAGATTCAGTATGAGTTTAACTCCTGTGCATCTTCACTTCAGAGATGCCAAAGTTAATATTACTTAAAGTTAATATTACTTAATATTTTGCGCGTCACCAACTGTGTTATAAAAGGATTGACCAAAATTGTAAGTATTCAACTGGACATGATATTAGTTGAGCATTTATAAATTTAACCTCTAGTTTAGGGGCGTTGGTAAATTCAGAGATGAATCAAGCTCGAACAGGTAGATCGTTGAACTTGAGATAATGTATTAAAAGTCTGAGGGAATGCTTTAACATATCCAAAGATTTTGAGTAGCATCAGGTTCGTCGATGAAGTCTTGCGTACGTAATCCCTTAAATGGGTATTTTCCCCTTATATTTAGGCTTTGTTGAACTAATATCCTGAAACCCTTACATAGTAAGACTTTCTCATTTATAGATTTTCTTGATCGACCCTGGTTTTATAATGCTTCTAGCACTTTGATGCCACAAAGTCTCTAGTTTAGTAAAAAATAAATGCTCCCGACTTCTGATCTCAATCAGAATTTATATTCAGAAATGATGCAATCGTACTAACTATAGTAGTAACTAACATTTCAAAAATTAGCAGATTATACACTACATATAGCAATACACCGTAATTTCTGCATATTTACTGGAGAACAATTTACCTCTACAAATAACTCAGATTGACCAAATTTATTTTCTGATACTAGGAGAAAAATGCCAGAACAACATCACGGAATGAGTCCGTTTCAAAAACTGCTTGAAGCATCATCTCAAACAGGTATACACCAAGGATTCTTTGGCCGAATGCTACCAAAAGGCCACGTTGTTGAACGTAAAGATGTTCAAGAAGCTCTAAAAAAACTTGCTGACAGCATGAACGAAGGGGATAACGAAGATCCATCAGGGGATAGTGATATTCCTGATGGCTACGTTTTCTTGGGACAATTTATCGACCATGACATCACCTTTGATACCACCTCCGGTCTCAACAAAGTATTTGGTAATATTGAATCAATCCCCAATATTCGCACCCCAATACTTGACTTAGATTCTCTCTACGGAGATGGACCAGAAGTCATCCCCTTTCTTTATCAACGTAAACACCCAGATGCCTTTTTAATTGGCAGTAAAAACAATCCTGACGACGATCTTCCACGCAACATTGAAGGACGCGCATTAATCCCCGAATCGCGTAATGATGAAAATGGCATCATCTCTCAGTTACATTTGCTGTTTATGAAATTCCACAACGCGGTGTTAGAAGGAATTGACAGTGAAGATATCGAAATCTTTGAACCCGTCGAACACAAAGACGTCCTATTTGAAAAGGCCAAGCGAGCAGTGCAACGGCATTATCAATGGATAGTCCACAAAGACTTCTTGCCCAGGATTATTACTAAAGAAGTGCTAGAGCAGGCCGAAAAAGATATTTTCAGTGGCGATTATCAGTCCGATCCTATCTGGGGCAATGCACCAATCATACCCATCGAATTTGCCGGGGCAGCTTATCGGTTTGGTCACACATTAACTCGCTCTCATTATCATATTAATGATAATCGTTTAAATATAGACCTGTTCGAGAACTTCAGAGATAAACCAGGTGTTGCTTTATCGGTATTCAATGAAGTGCATCCAGAAAATATAGTGGATTGGCGTTACTTCTTTGAGATAGATAGTTCTCTCCAACCTCAGAAGGCCCGTAAGATTGATACCTGGATGGCAAAAGAATTCTTGGAGTTGCCCTTTGTACCCCCAGCAGCTAAGGCTAGCGGAGAGAATTCCTTAGCATTCCGTAACCTATTACGAGGAACGGTGTCCTATAGTCTACCCAGTGGTGAAGAAGTAGCAAAAGCCTTTGGAGTGAGTCCTATTCCTCTACATGATAAGGTCAAAGCTGCAGGATTAACAGAAACACCTCTATGGTTCTACTGTTTAGCTGAAGCAGAAGCTCAAGGCGGTAAGCTTGGAGCTGTGGGCGGTCGAATTGTAGCCATGACCTTGCTACGCATTCTCAAAGAAGACCCAAAATCTTATGTGAATGCACCCACACCCTGGAAGCCTTACTTAGGTGAGGGGGATGACTTCACTATGGCTGATTTGGTGAAATTTGTGCAGAAGCACGAACCAAAGAAGGAAAAGGAAGTTGTTAAATTTGGTGAAGAGTTCTACCTCAAAAGCTCAGATGGCCGATATGTGATTACAGCTTCGCAATCTAACGATCGTTATAAGCGCTGCTATCCTCTGCTCGGTTCATCGGGTCAAGTGAAATTGGTATTCCAAGGTGGTAACGGAGAGTTAACTAATAACGCCACAGTGCAAATCCTTACCCAAGAAGGAGGACTACCAACAGGCAATATTTTAGGAGCGTGGCGCAGTAAAGAAGAGTGCTACTATTGGGCAGATCATAATTCAAAAATGCAATCATGGCAGATTACTAAAGTTGACAAGAGCGATCCTAAAATTTACTACGGTGATCGAGTTTACTTTTCAAATATTGCGTGGAACAATCAAAGATTAATGCCACATCCCACCAATACAGATTATATAACTGGAAAAATGTCGAGCAATCAATATATTTGGGTGTTAGAAAAACCAGGTGGAACAGGCACTCGAACAAGCAATAGTGGTGGTGGAGCCTACACCTAATTGATGCATTATAAATCTCCAAAAATAGTCAAACGCTTACTATCACTATCTTTTGGCAAGCTATGCAGCTAGCGCTAGGTTTCGCCAACGCCATTTATCAAAACGTTGGTTGAAGACCCGCGCTCTCTCGCAGAGGAGCGTCGCATGGGAAAACCAATCAATGTTGTGGGTTTACACATAACCTGTTAAGCTGTAAATGTTGAAAATTAAACAGTACATGGTGGAAAAAGCGTACAAATCATCTACAACAAAGCTTTAGCTGCTATAACTGCTGCATGGTATGAACGGGAACTAATAAAAATTGATAGGTATTTTCCTAGTTCCAAGCGTTGTTCTAATTGTGGTCATATAGTAGAAAAATTACCTCTAAATATTAGAGAGTGGGATTGTCCAGAATGTGGTAGTCACCATGACCGGGATATCAACGCTTCGATAAATATTTTGCGGATGGGAACCCGCGTCGCCGACAGGCGCAAGGGAATGCCCACCAAGAAGGCTGCGGGACTCGCAGTGTCAGCGCCAGTCGCTCATGGGGGAGACCCCCTTTGGCCGCGCTGGCAAGTCTTTAGGAGCGACCTTAAGACCTTCTGAGAGTAAATTTCCGAAGGCAGGTGCATTGAAGCAGAAAGCCCCTAACAGTGATGCTAGGGAATCCCGCGCTGTCTCGTGAGAGCAGCGTCGGGAGGATGTCAATTAAGATAGTTGATTTTTACAGTATCACAATTTATAGCGGTGTGCGCAGGGAACAGGGAACATAAAACAGGCAATAGTGAGAATAAATTGCCGATAATATAAGGCTTTTAGCTCTTGGACACCTCCTGCAATTTGTAAAGTGTGCCAGCGCACATTGCTATATTTATTTTTCGGAGATGTCTATTGATGCAAATGTCAATCATTGACAATGTGTCATACATTTAGTTAAATTTTTGCTAATTAGGTAGTCAAGTCATCATTAATACTGAGACTCAAAATTATCAAAAATGACTTGATTCCCTAGAATCGTAGCTCAAATCTACAGAGTTTCCAGCTTCAAAGAATTTTATGAATAAACAGAAAATCCTAGCATTTCTATCGGTTTTCTTGCTGGGGTTGTTCGCATTAACTGTTAACCCAGCACAAGCTCAAGCTGCTCAAGGTGTCAAAATCGCTGATTCGATCAATGACTTTTCCGGAACTCAAGGAAAAGATAATTGGTTCTATGGCTATGTTGGCGAGCAACTTTACGTCCCCTACTTCGAGGAGATGTCAGACTATACCAATAGCACTTGGCAAATAGATCCTAACACCCAACTGTCCTCAGAATCTGCTAAACCCAGTAAATTTGGTAGCAAAAAATGGCCGATTCGTCGGTGGAAAAGCGAAGTGGATGGTGAAATCACCATCACAGGTCAACTAGCCAAAGCAGAAATCGGCGGTGATGGAGTCAAAGGCTATATCTTCGTTGATGGCGAACGGGTTTGGTCTAAAAAAATTGAAGGAAGCGATAGTCAGGGTATTGATTTTAGCATCAAGGCTACAGTCAAAAAAGGGTCTGAAGTCGATTTCGTTGTCGGTACCAGGAAAAGCGATGAACTTGATGAGACTAAATTTGTTGCCACAATTTATGGACAAGCTAGTAACCCCGCCGCTACAGTCGGTTTATGGGAAACAGTCCCCTTACCAGCTAATCGAAATGATTGGATGCAAGCTGTTCATACTGCGGTTTTACCAAATGGTAAAGTATTGATTGCCAACGGCAGTAGTAATCGTAATACCTTAATAGAAGACGGCGATAAATTCATCTTTAGTGATGGGGTGGACTCCAGCGATGATGTCGTAGTGGATAATAGCTCTCTGTTTGACCCAGAAACTAATACTTATGAGCGAATTGCTTCCCCTCCAGGCAAACAAAATGGTCAAAGCAACGATCTATTCTGTTCCGGTCATATTCATCTGTTTGATGGTAATGTTCTATTTGTCAGTGGTACAAATCGGTACTATCCTGGTGAAAATTTTGAAGGGTCTAAACAAACCAATATCTACAATTGGAAAGAAAACAAATGGACGACGGCAGGTCTGTTTAATGAAGGACGTTGGTATCCTAGTTTAGTGCCACTATCTGATGGTAAAATCGTTATTTTCTCAGGACTAAAATTTGGTAAACCGGGTCAAATTGCTCATACAATTGAAATCTATGACCCCAAAACTGAAAAACTCAACTATATCGATCTCGACTACATCGAAGATAGTCCCTTCAACGTCAAGGTCGAATACGAAGATACTTATGAGTATAAAGGGGAGACAATTACCAAGAAAATTGATACTTACGACAGTATTGATATCTATCCCCGTATCTTTCCCACGGCTGATGGTCGGTTATTAATTACTGGTGATGGTGCAGGTAAATTTCCTCTCGAAGTTCATGCCAGTAACAAGAGTTATTTGATGTCCGTCATCGACAAAGGTGATGGTAACTTAGATGTAACTTTTGAAGTTGGTCCCGATCGCGAAGAACTGTCTAAGGTTTATGGAAGTGGACTGCTTGACCCCTATTACCAAGGTGATGTTTTACTTGTAGGCGGTTTGGTTAATACCAATAGCATTGCCTTCGGATGGCCTCAATTTCCTGAATTGAAAGACTCACTCAAGAAAAAAGGTGCGAAGATTTCCACCAGCTTAGAACGTTGGGTTTCTCCAAAAAATCCAGGTGAGAAGGGTAAATGGGAAGTTGTAGAAGACTTTTTGGATACCCCCCGCGCTATGAATATGGCGGTAATTTTACCAACCAAAGAAGTCTTGGTGATTAATGGCGGTCAATATGCCGAATACGCTCCGATCTACGAACCAGTGTTGATGACACCTGATGAAACTGCACCAGGAGGCTACAAGGCAAAAACTATGAGTCCAGCGGAGCTTCCTCGGCTATATCATAATGCGGGGCTACTGTTACCTGATGCTCGTGTTTTAGCTATTGGTGGCAACCCTCGTCGGGCCGCACGAAAAGAAGATGGAACGGTTCGAGTTGACGATCTGCCCGTTTCTGGAGGTTACTACACTTTAGCTCCATTGACCAATGAACCGAATCAACCGAAAGGTTCAGGACATATCAATACTCAACAAGAGTATGAGACATTTCTAACAAACTATTACAAAGACCCACAAAATAGTTATTTCGCCGAGGAAGATCCCTTACCTTTCGTTCCGGCAGAAATTTACCAAGCAGAAATCTTTAGTCCGCCCTATCTGTTCAAACCAGGGGCACGTCCAGAAATTGTGGATGCGCCAGAAACTCTAAAATATGGTCAATCTGACACTATTGCTGTCAAAGATGCTACCCAAGATGGCTCACTTGTGATGGTGAAGTTGGGAACTGTCACCCACAGTTTAGATTACGGCCAATTGCTAGCAGAGGCGACCATTAATAACGTCGATATCGGTGCTACTTCTGCAATAGATTTCACTGCACCAGACAACGCTAATCTTTACCCACCAGGCTATTACATGATGTTCTATGTTAATGACATCGGTAAGCCTTCTAAGGCCAAGATGGTGAAGTTAGAAGTGTAAGTTTATTCAGATCCCTGCTAGAGACGCTCTATGGAGCGTCTCTAAAATCAAATATTTCAGATGAGGAGAATACTCATGGCACTCACAGAACAAGATTTAACTACCGTACATGAATACGGCATTGACCCAGAAGATGATAAGTATAAAGCTCTATTAACCGATTTACAAGGGAATATTCTCAAAGGACATGGACGAGACCATAGCGTTCATCTGTTTTTACAATTTAAACCCGGAAAAGTCAATGAAGTTAAGCAATGGATTCAAAGTTTTGCCCGTAAATACATCACCTCTGCTTATCAACAAGCCGCTGAAGCTAAAATTTATCGCGAACAAAAAGTCAAGGGTAGTTTATTTGCTAATTTCTTTTTATCTCGCTACGGTTATGAGTATTTAGAAATTAAGCCCTTTCGGATGCCGAAAAACCCACCATTTATCTCTGGGATGAAAAGTGATTCGATCAGAAATTTATTTAACGACCCGGTTGCAGAAGCCTGGGATACTGGATATCAAGATCAAATTCATGCCTTAATTTTGATGGCAGATGATGATGTAGTCGATTTACTCCAAGAAGTCAATCGAATGTCACAAAAATTGATAAAAGTGGCGGAAATTTTGAATCGTGAAGATGGGTTTGTACTCAGGAGTAAGAACAATAAAGCCATTGAACACTTTGGCTATGTGGATGGTGTTAGTCAGCCCTTGTTTTTGAAACGAGATATTGAAAAGGACATTGAAAAACATGGTAATGACAGGAAGTGGGATAGTCGTGCGCCATTGAGTTTAGTTTTAGAAAAAGATCGTAATGGTAAAACAGATGATAGTTACGGTAGCTATTTGGTTTACCGTAAACTAGAACAAAATGTTAGAGCATTTAAAGAAGAGGTACACCAACTAGCAGAACATATCGGGATTAATGATGAATTAGCTGGTGCTTTAGTTGTTGGTCGTTTTAAAGATGGTACCCCTGTCACATCTTCATCCGTGGCAAAATCAGATGATACTAATAATTTTGGTTTAGAAGATGATGCCGAAGGGTTAAAATGTCCTTTCCATTCTCACGCCCGCAAAACTAACCCCCGTGGGGATACTGGACGGGTTGGCTCTAATGTCAGTTATGACGAGTCTTTAGAAACAGAACGAGGTCATCGCATTGCTCGTCGTGGGATTAGTTATGGTGAAAATGATATTACCCGCGAATCTGCGTCGGGTTCAGGATTACTGTTTTTGTGCTTCCAAGGAGATATCGAAAATCAGTTCAATTTCATGCAAGCATCCTGGGCAAACCAGAATAATTTTGTTAACGTCAATACTGGTCCCGATCCGATTATTGGTCCACAAAATGGAACACATAAATGGCCGACAGTTTGGGGAGAAAAAGAAACCAAAGAATGTAAGTTTAAAACTTGGGTGAAAATGAAAGGTGGGGAATATTTCTTTACTCCTTGCCTTAGTTTCCTGAAAACCTTAAGTCCCCAGAGTGAAGAACTTACCCCAGAAACTCTTGATTCTCTTTCTCCCATGGGATTTGATGGTAAGAATGATTATATTTCTATCCCAGACCATCCAAGTTTACGGCTGAAGAATTACACTGTGGAAGTGTGGATTAAACCGGCAGTTAAAGAGAAGGTTAACGACCCATACAAGGATTGGCAGGGAATTTTCGGTAAACCCGGACGTAACTATAATATCTGGTTAGCGATTGAAGGGTTTGTTCACCACCGCTTCCAAACTCCAGACGGATGGAATGCTGGTGGCGCACCAAATACCCCTGAAGGTTCGATTGAATGGGACCGATGGTATCACATAGCTATTACCAACGACGGAACAACGGTAAAAACCTATATTAATGGAGAACTAAGTACAGAAGGACCCGTGCAAGGAGAAGTAATTGTTAGCAATAATCCTCTGTATATTGGTCGTAGCTTAGATGGAGACAGTAGTCGTTATTTTCATGGTTGTATGGCTGAGGCTCGTCTTTGGGACAACGCCCGTTCAGCAGAAGAGATTAAAGCCAATATGAACAAACGTTTAACTGGCTATGAAGAGGGTTTAGTGGGCTACTGGTTATTAAATGAACGTTATGGCAATATTGTCCCTGACTGTACCCCAAATGCTAATTCTGGTATTTATCATACTTGAGGACTGAGAGCAAATTTTAGAAATAGGGGCGTTGACACCGGATTCTCGCCCCTCCAATATTGCCCCGTAGAAACAGGTCTGCCCAAACTTGGTAACGGTGACTCAAACTCTGGACAATGTTTTCTCCGTTGACGCGCAGATGTTGGGATTTATTTTGGTCAAAATCTATTGGTCTTTGAATTTCCCAGGGTTTCCACAAGTGAGTCACATCCTCAAACTGCACATCAACAAAACCAGCCGCTTCTAAGTCGGCCACATATTGTTCGCGAGTTGGTAAATAAGAACAGGCAAGAGTTTGAGACAATTGTGTTTTATCTTCACAGGTGAGAGGTTGGCTCTCAAAAAGTCTTCAATATAGCCCCTTCCCCCTGGTTTGAGTCTACTCAAAAATTTAGAAAATAAGGTAGAACGGTCACAAATGTGGAGAAAAACACCGAGAGAAAGCCAGTGGTCAAATCTTTGATTCAGGTTAATCGTTATGATATCTCCTGGAAAAAAATTTACTCGCTTTGATAAACCTGTTTTTTGAGTCCATTCAATAGCTGCCGAACACATTTGGGGATGCAGTTCAACTCCTGTGACAAAGCATCCATATCGATCGGCTAGATAACGCGCTGGCCCACCCACTCCTGCACCAATATCTAGTACATTACTTGAGGAAAAAATGTCAAGTTGCTTGACGGCTTCATCCAGCGCGCTCGTAGATCAGGGATGAAATTGATCGAAAGAAATTAAGTCTTCTACACTCAAATTATCTCCTGTTTTACCTAGTGCAGAATGGCGGAAATAACTGACCAGTTACAAAATCCTAAAAACCTTACTAATCAATACTTTTGACTTTTGACTTTTGACTTTTGACTTCCGCGTAGCAGCACTAGTTCTCTGAGTTCGTTGTGAATCCTTTCAACTCGATACCAATAAAGTGAGTCGAATGTAGAATTAGTGGTAGACATTTTCGATAAATTAATGGTAACAGTTTTTCTTGTTTGATTGATTTTTACTGTATCAGATTTAGATGTCTATTACATTTGAGTACTAACTGCTCAAACAAAATAGTTGACAAACTTAAGCATAGTTATTGATCCTAACTATTAAGTTATGTCTAATATCAAATTTAGATAATTAGACATCTCCGAAAAAGAATAGACTTTTTGCAGAAGTAGGGAAAAGGGAAAAGGGAAAAATTTCCAGAAAAAAAGCACACAAAATAATCTATATGTGTGATTTACGGAGAGGTATATTAATTATAATATCATATTTATAACGCATTTATCCGCACATGATATAACTTGAAAAATATTCAAAATTACTTTGATCGCTTGCAGAATATGGAATCAAGAAATTGTATAAAATAATATAGAGATAAAAACGAAGGAAAGCTCTGTTTAGGTCAATCTGTACTGAGAGTTAAAAACAGGAATTATCCTACGTTCATTTGTTGTGAACTTTAGTTTTTTTATTACCATGAATTTAAGCCAAACTTTAGATATCTGCTATTTAGAAGAACTGATTCATAGATTGAGTATTCCGTCTAGGAAAAATTCATTTTATTATGACCAACTGATTCAATCTCTTGATATTTCCCGAGAAAGTGTGAAGTCTTACTGTACCTGGAAACAGGGTTCTTATACGCGAAATTTAGTCCACAGCACAGACTTATATGAACTGCTAATTTTATGTTGGCAGAAGGGACAAGCAAGCCCTATTCACGATCACCAAGGTCAAGACTGTTGGATTTATGTCGTCGAAGGTAGAATGGAAGAAACATTATATCATCCAACGACTGATAATGGTAAAAATTTCATCTTAAGCAAAAGCGATCGCATAATTTACGATCGAGGAGATAAATCCTATTTGACAAATTCTAATGCCGAGTGGCATTCCATTCAACCTCTAAGCGAGCGAGCGATTACATTACATCTATATGCACTGCCGATCAAGAAATGTCGTGTATACAATTTGAAAACAGCTCAATTAAGTGAACGTCATCTTAGTTATTCTTAGATTATTCCTAGTTTGATTTTGGTCTAACTAAAGTATGATATAATTTCCGGATAATAGCCCGATAGAACTCCGTTCCGCCCTCGGCGATTAAAAAATTTGGCGTTGGTAAATAGAAAGATGAACTAAACTTTAGATAAAGTTAGAGTTGAATTATCTATGGAATGTCCAGAATGCACTAGCAAACATATAGAACCAATTTGAGATCTATTTAACAAGTTACAAGTCGAATACCCATCTGGGTTGTATGATTCTGGCAGTCATTTTTCAGAATTTTTCGGTCTCCTGAACTCTTATAGTTGTTAGGCTCCTGAAAACGGCTTTCCTGAAGGCTTTGTATCTTAAGAAAAGATACCAAATGGCTTCTATACGCAAAAATGGTCATCGAGGTGACAAGCAGAATTATATTTGTGTCTCATTTGGTCGTCAGTTCCTTGATTTTTATGATCCATCTGGATATACTCAGGATATTAAAGCCCTTCTGAATTTACCAACGCCAAAATTTTATTTATTTATCTTCTGCTTCTTTACTCCTGACTTCTGATTCGGAGACATTTATATTCACTACCGATCGAGAAATGTCGTGTATACAATTTGAAAACAGCTCGATTATTTTTAGATTATTTCTAATTTCAGCTCAACTGAAAAATTTAAATAACAGGCGAGCAACAAACGAACTCCTTAATCAGTAATTATGACAACTATCAACTCACCCAAAACTTTAACGAAGTACTTTTTCGATCCTTTTGTCATCAAAATCAATTTGAGCAGTGAAGCTTGGAAACCAACACCTCATGGCCATGCTCTTGGAAATGGAATGACTCAAGTTCCTCATGTATTTTGTGGTAAATCAGTCATTGAAATTGGAGCAGGTTCAGGAATTCATGCGATTCTTGCTCTCAAACTGGGTGCTAAGAATATTGATATTACAGACATTAGTGAAGAGGTGAACAATGTTGCTAAGGAAAACGCTCAACAGAATAATGTCAGCTATCGCCATACTTGGGTGAAAGATTGGATGAATTTTGAACCTATACCAGAGCGTTATCAGGTTGTGTTGTGTAATCCTCCTTTTTGTAAATCTGGTACTCCTGACCGTCGTTGGTTTATTAAAGAAATGATTAAACAAAGCCATAAATTTTTGAATCCTGGAGGCTATTTAATATTCTCTCAAAGTAGTATGGCAAATTTTGAGAAAACTGAAACTGAATTAGAGGAAGATGGGTTCATCCACGAGGTGGTTTACTCAACCCGGGGACTATTTCGAGATTATTATTTTACCGAACCTGGGTTTATCGAAGAAAGCCGTCAAGTTCCTAATGGGTTTGAGATTATTGATGGTGAATACATCGAAACTTTACAGGTTTATTTAGCAACTTTAAAGGCTTGAGTCTATTATCAAGCTGATAGTTTTGGTGGCTCCCCTACTACCACGGGGAACCAATCATCGTAAAAGCTGCCCAATAATAAGGATGAGACAAATCTCTGTTCCTACCATGCGCTAACGCCGGAGGCAAAGGCACATTTTGACTACCATTTCTGTACAAATGACCATCCTGCAAATGCACATCACCCCGTAACATTGACAATTGCCCTTGTCGCAACGCTTCCGCTTTAATCGGCCTCTGCGACAAATGCCGATAAAACTCAGTCATCAACGCCAAAGTACCCGTATCACTAACATACCAAAGACTAGCCAAAGCAGACTTCACCCCAGCTTGCACCGCTAAACCAGCAAAACCCAACTCCGCGTCCTCATCTCCCACTGCAGTAGTACAAGCACTCAAAACCAACAACTCCACTTGAGGACTATACAAACGCAACTGACGCAACTGATTTAAACGTAACTTAGTATCCCAAAACTGAATATAAGAATTGTCAGCACCCCCCGGATGAAACTCACCGTGAGTAGCCAAATGAATAATTTTAAATTGTTCCTTACTCCGTTGCTCCTTCAAATTTGCCAGAGTAAATCCTTGATTCAAAAAAGACTTTCCAGGCCAGAGATTATTTACAATAGTTTTAAGTTCCACAGGAACAGAAGGTAGAGGAGTTTGGTCAATATCAGAAGGAAATTCTGATGCTCCCATTGCTAAAACATGAGAACCATTTAATCCTACATAGCGCGTATCCGTTAAACTAAAACTAGGAATTAATCCTAAACTGTATTTTTCTACCAGAAATTGTTCGCCATCATGTAAAGCAGCTAGAGGAATAGTTCGCAAACCACTATCCATAGAAAAAATAATCATATTAATATTTTGCGCTGCCAACTTTTCAGTAAGTGGTGCGATTAACCATTTATATAACTGTTGAGCATTTGCTAAATAATCGTGAGAATCTAATCGACGAGGAGTTCTAATTTGATTAGTAAATTGATTAGCAACTTGGATGACTTCATCCCTAGTTAAGCCACTACTTTTGACAACAGGTTTACCATTTGGTAAAAATAATTGTAGTTCTAAATAATCCGATTGTGCAGACACATAAATAATTGCTGGTCTGACTCCGATTTTGGCAACACTGCTCAAAGTATTTCGGATATTTGCTGCTGTTACAGTTCTTTTAGTCAGATTTTCTCCCAAATAACTAGCGAATTCTCTACCACGGCTTAATTCTATTTGTGATACTGTATCAGTTAAACTAATTTGATTATAATTACCTACAGCAATTTCTGAAGCAGTGGTAGTGATATTTTCTTCGATAATAATGCTCGGAGTTTGCTTTTGAGAAGAACCACCTTGAATAGGATTTTCTATGGCAAATGTTTGATTTGAATTTGATGAAATTAAACCTTGATTAGTATCTTCTAAAACAATAGTTGGTTCGGGATTATCTACAACTAATGGAGAATGATTTGATTGTTCTAATCCCTCTATTGAAGTTGGATTTTGGTTTTCTACAACTGGGGGGTTAATATTTTCTTCCGAAGTTGTAGATGATTTAATATTTTCTATATTTTCTGTAATAGTGGGGGTAGATTTAGTAGATTCAGGAGCATTTAAAACTGATGAATTAGATTCAGAATTCTGGGATGTTATCTGTGGAATTTGATTTGCATCTACAGGTTCACTGTTATTTTCTGCCGTCGGAGTTTCGGTGGTTTCTGGTAGACTTACCTCATCGGTGGTTTTTGGTAGACTTACCTCAGTAGGTTGAGTTTCTCTAGTGGAACTAGTATCAGTTGATTTTTCTGGAGTTAAGGTATCAGTAATAGGTGAGTCTGTAGATTCTTTTTCGTCTAATTCTGGTTGGGGTGGGGTTTGTTGATTTTCTGAGTCTGTAGTCGTTTCTCCAGAATCAGAATTTTGTGGTTGAGAGCTGGAACTTTCAATTTGTTTGAGATTAAAGCTACCAGGTAGGGAGCGGTCTAAAATCATCAGTTTCCCATCAGTAATTACTCCTGCTGTACCGTTGGTAGTAGCATCTCCCACAGTAAAAGCTGTTCTACCAGTTTCAATCGTCATCTCTCCTCCCACGAATTCTCCTGCAGTGGAAATGCTGACAATATTTCGATTTTTGTCTTCAAAAGTATCTATCACTCTCAGAGCGCCACCTGTTTGAATTTCAACGTTACCACCTATATTGCCACCTTCAGCTTGAATAGAGGTAACTTGAATATCATTAGCACCACTTAGCTTAACTGCTCCAGCATTTCCAAATGTAGCACTGGAATTTATCCTATCGGTAGTAATGCGATCGCCTGCCTGAATCTGAATATTTCCGCCCCTACTATTTCCAGTTGCAGTTAAATTTCCTGTTTCTACAAAACCCCCACTAGTATTTATCTCAATATTTCCTGCACTCTCCCCAGATGAATTTGTAGAAACATCCCCAACATTTACATTACCCCGACTACTGCTAATAGTAACTCCTTTTGGCGAATTAATATTTCCTGTACTAACATCACTATTAGTATTCAGAGTAATAGTGGCATTATCTCTACCAATAATTGTACCTGTACCTGTAATAGCTTCTGCTTGCATATTTGTTGGGTCGTCAAATATAACTCCATTAGTATCACTATCATTTGCTGGAGCAATCGTAATCTGACCATAATTATGAGATTTACCAATTGTAATTGACTCAAAACCATTTGCCAAAGTTGCTAAATCTGCCGTTGTCAGGTTCAGCGCTTCTGTATTTTCAAACCCTCCCAGAATAATATTTTGATTTTCGGAAACAGGTTGTAGAGTTAATCTACCATTACTGCTAACACTATTTTCTCCACCTAAAAGATTAATTTCATTTCCACTCAGAATAATATTGCCCGTTTCTGGGTTATTACTGGATGTTGATATCCCACGAACAGAAAGATTATTGTGAGCAGTAATATCAATATTCCCACCACTTTCTTTACCCTCAGCATTAATACTTTCAATATCAATATCTACAGCAGCATTCATCGTCACATTACCACCGCTACTATTAGCAGAAGTAGCATCTATATTTGACTTATTTGTATCAATACTACCTGTATTACTATTTATCTCAATATTTCCAGCTCTCAATTCTCCACTAGAAATAATTTCTCTAGTAATAACATCTCCTTCAGCCTGAATATTAATATTTTCACCACTGCTTTCTCCTGTAGAATTTGCATTAACCGTAGATAAATTATTAGTATTAATAGAACCATCACTACTGCTAAGACTAAGTTCTCCACCTTGAGTATTAATAATTCCCGTAGTGATACTCGTTCCAGAAATACTAATAGCTGCTCCTTTAGTATTAATAGTATCTCCCGAATTCATGGTAAAAGAGCCTAAACCATTTTTGTCACTATCCGCTTGAAAAGATATTTTACCTGTAAGATTTTCAAAGTTTAACTGTGACTCAGACAAATTACCAATCCAAATGCCATCGGATGCTTGAAAAATCACATTTGCCTGACCAGAAATATTTTCTATAGATGATTTTGATACTTGAGATTCTATGATATTTTCTGCTCTTAAAGAATTACTTGCTCTATGAATATTTCCATCTACAACATTAATTTTTTCCGAACCAAATGATAAAGTTCCTGAAATACCATAACCACCTAAACTAACACTACCGTCAACAATCAAAAATCCTTGACTCGTAACTTCCACCAAATTTTCACGAGAATTTTCTGTGCGAGAAACCGACTGTTCATCAATATTACCATTAGCTTCTATATTGCCAAAAAAGCTAGTTGCTTCATTACTCCAAATAACTATATTACCGCCCTCACCCAAAAAAGAACTAGCAGAAATATGTGTTTCTTCATCTATATGAGTATAAGTAGCATTAGGAACATTTCCCAAACCTTGAGAATCTCCACCAATCCTAATATTGCCACTACCATAAATACCAGAAGCATTAATATTTGCTCCAAATAATCCTATTTTTTCGCCGAAAATATTTATTCTGCCTGTAGTAGACAATTCCGATTTTTCAGCCCAAGAAACATCTAAAGAACCAGACACTATTGTTGTACCTGAATCGCTAGGAAAAACCTGATTTGAACCAGTTAAAACCACCTGATTCTTATCATTAACTTCCACTCCAGTAGCCATTTCCATTACTTCACTATTACCAGTTAAAAGTAGTGGTAATGACAAAGGGTCGATCGCTTGTAATTCTGCCGATGAATCTGATTTATCTGTACTTGTAGCTTCCTGATTTTCCGTCTCTATTTCTAAACTTAATAAACGTCTTTCTTGACTAATCCTAACTAAATTTTCTCCCGGAACAGCAGAGATGGTAATCTCACCTCCTGGCGCAGATATTGTGCCTGTATTAATAATTGTTCCCCCCAATAAAGTGATATTTTCTCCTGGTTCAACAGTTAATTCACCTTCATTCAGAATTACTCCATGGGTACTCATTGGGAAAGAAAAAGCACTAGGATTTCCTGTTAAAATATCATAATTATTTGTACCAGTAGCATTAAACCAACCAGAATTAAAACCTATACCAGAACCAGTAGTAACAACAAAAGATGCAGGTACATCTAATCTAGCATTTGCCCCAAAAATAATACCAGCAGGGTTCATAATAAATAAGTTAGAATTTCCCCCACTCACCTGAATTAAACCATTAATTACAGAAGCATCACCACCACTAACACGAGTTAAAATATTTTCTATATTAGGCTTAGATATAAAGTTAACAATTTGATTTTCTTCAAGATTAAATCTCGTAAAACTATGAAAAAGATTACGACGATCACCCGATCGCTTCCCACCTGTAACATCAAAACGGGTTTGATTGCTATTTCTGCTTGGTGTTACTGGAGTTACTACTGTGTCAGTTGAGTTTCGTTCAGGAACAATTGACTGAGCTGAGGCAATCTGAGATGAGAAAATTCCCGATGGTATCATCTTAATGTTGCCATTATCTTCATTAGATATGAATGGTAAAATCACAGAAATATCCCATAGACAAAGCCCAGCTAAGGGAAAAGCTATAATAATCTGGTAAATTTTATAGATGGGTGCATAATTCATTGGTTTTTGATATTTTTTCTATATATCATAAAATGCTTTTTTAGTCAAGATAATTTAGTCAAGATAATTTTGATTTTTGATAACTAGATATTTTTAGCTATTTCTAGTTACTGTTGGGCTATATTATCTACAAATAGTTAGACTAACTTAAAAGTCTAGAAAGTCTAGTTTCAACTCTACTCTAATCTATAGTCTGGATAATGACCAGTTCAGACTAGAAGTTCTGATTTTATATTATTAGCCCACTTGCATACCTTGATGCGTCTAATTGGCTTAACTGGTGGTATTGCTACAGGAAAAACAACAGTATCTGAGTATTTGAGTAACAATTATCAGATACCAATTTGGGACGCAGATATTTATTCCCGTGAAGCAGTCAACCCTGGTTCAGGCATTTTAGAAAATATTATTAAACGCTACGGTACTAATATACTATTGCCTGAAGGCACTTTAAATAGACGAAAACTAGGAGAAATTGTATTCAACAACCAAACTGAATTAAGTTGGTTAGAGCAACAAATTCATCCTTATGTACGTGATCGCTTTTGCCAAAATATTCAACAGTTTAGCGTAGAAAACACTACCTCTGATCATAAAAATCACAATAATATAACATCTCCAAGGGCTAATAGTCAACTCCCTACAGCAGTATTAGTAGTGCCACTGTTATTTGAAGCTAAGATGACTGACTTAGTAACAGAAATATGGGTAATATATGCTTCACCCCAACAACAGGTTGAGAGACTCATCAAACGCGATCAACTCACTCAAAAACAAGCCTACAGTCGAATTAATCATCAAATACCCATACAAGATAAGTGCCAACAAGCAGATGTCATCTTGGACAACTCATCCACCCAAGAAGCATTACTCAGACAAATAGACTCTGCTTTGTTGCAGGAATATTTTCAGTAAAAATTGATTATTTCTAAACGGCCATAATTTTTTTGAGTTAACAAAGATTATTGCTTATTTAATCCTGAACACACTCTTATATTTTTGTATCAAGTAGTAGAAACTCCTAGATAAATAAACTCCCATGAGTCTCTACACCTATCTTAATCTTTGCGTCATAATTTCCCTTGGCTTCCTATGGAAGTTTCATAACTTTCATAACTTTCAGTTCAGTTATTCCAGTTCAAATATCTCACAATTTCAAGTTACATCAGATGAAGATGAACGTGGTAGTGGACGTTGAAAAGCATAGTCAACTTTAGCCAAGAGAGTTAGAAGGCCAAAAATAATTTATTTAGTTGCCTACTTTAACTCTCCATAGAATTATTTGCCTTATAAATCCTATAGGTTTACCCTCTTTTATCTAATTAAAAATCATTCTATTCCTATACTGGTTTCGGTACGCTCATTCCTTAGTTTTAGGGAAAACTTTACTAGTAATAAGTAGGTAGGCAGGAAAAAAACTAAGTATATAACAAAAAGTAAATTAGCTCTGAAACCTCTTCCCTCCTGCCCTCATTTAACGAGAAATTTTAACGCCAACCTACTTAGAATAGAAATTCCAGATAAGTGAATCTCACTCAGAGCGAGAAACGCTATATACCCAATCATTTTACCAATTTTAAGAAGATATATATCAAACAAGTAATAAGTCTAATAATGACTTATTACTTGTTACAAAATGTAGAGGGAAATTCAACAGGATTAATAATTAATCAAAAACTTTCCTGATTTAATATGGAGATTGAGAATAAGCAAATATAAACCATTACATAGTCTTTTCACCATGCAAAAATATATGATTTCAGTCATTATACTGAATGCTTTATTCTCTGGCATCAGGATTAATCAAGACAGTAGTTTAATTCAGCAAGTCAACTTCAAATCTCAGCAAAAAATTAGATCAGAACTTACTGCTAAGAAAGAAGCAGAAGAAGTAGAAGAACCAGAAGAACCAGAAAAAGTCACACCAGAACCAGGTGATGGTCGCAGAGACAAAGCAAATAAAGTTGAAAGAAACAATACTTACTCTGTTAATGAGTTTGTATAGATAACTGAAGATCAAAATTAAAAAAGTATGGGTACATCTCTCAAGAGAAAAGACTATAGTAGCAAAGCCCCTATTTCTCATATCAAGTAGGGACGTTGTATACAACCTCCCTACAAGGTTGGGGAAAGATTTTTTATTACAGTTATTGAATGAGACCTGATATCAGGACAGAATATGTAGGGTTTGGAGAAAAAGTCTGATGAGTCAGAATTGATACCATTTTGATAAATGTTTGCTACAAATAATTCTATTCTCTCCCTAACGCTATCTGACTTCAAACATTTTAGTTGGCTCAACTATTCGTAACATTCTTTTTTCCAAATGGTATTATACCAATTACCAAAAACAACGCTATACTTGAGCAGTTCTAAAATTATTAATTAATAACTACAATTTATTGATTTTTAGTCATCAAGTGCCTGTTTTTTGTCTGGTTTTTTGTCTTTTTATCACTAAACCCTACCACTTCATAAGATGTAGCAAAATTTTTGAGAAATGGTATTAT
>JASJEE010000379.1 GCA_030064835.1 Microcoleaceae cyanobacterium MO_207.B10
GCTAGTAAAATTCTCACTTGATTCTAGAATGAAATAGCCCTGGTTAAATATAGGAATCAGGAATCAGATGTGAGAATAGAGGTTTTTCTGAAAATAAGAGAATATATATAATATTCAAATTATCATTTTTTTCTTTCTTATTATCTGTTCCCTTTTCCCTTTTTCCCGTTCCCTAAAATTCTACAATATCTCACAAATTAAATTATATTGCTATAGTATTTTTAATTATGAGCGTAAGTCAAAATACATAATACTGAATGATTAGAGTCTCTTGTGATAAATCTTTTTATCAAGCAATGAAGTTAGGATAAAAAGCAATTTATTTATAGATTCTAGCTTTTAGGTGAGAATAGTCTACCTTTACTAAATCACCTAAGACCTCACAACTTATTTAAGATTTAATTTTAGGTGGCAAATTATTCTAAAAATAATTGCATAAGTGCTTTCCCTGGGTCTTTAGCCTTCATCAAAGATTCTCCAATTAAAACAGCATCAACACCAGCATTGAGAAGTGTCTTGATATTTTCATTGGTATGTATTCCTGATTCACTTACTACTAAAATACCACTTTCTTTTAGTTTTGTACCTCTAGCTTCCATGAGTTTACAGGTTGTGTTTATATCTACTGAGAAATCCTCTAAATTACGATTATTTATACCAACTAACTTTGTTCCTTCTATAGCTAATACCCGGTCTAATTCGACTAAACTATGAACTTCAACCAAGGCAGTCATCCCTAAAGCATTAACTATTTTGATAAAGTATTTTAAGTCTTGATCTGATAAAATCGCTGCAATTAATAAGACTGCATCAGCACCGTATTGACGAGCCAAATATATTTGGTATGGGTAAATTATAAAGTCTTTACAAAGTAGTGGAATATTAACAGTTCCCCGAACCTTTGCTAAGTTTTCAAAGCTACCTTGAAAAAATTTTTGGTCTGTCAGCACTGAAATACAACTCGCACCGCTTTTTTGATATGCTTCAGCAATAGTAACTGGCTCAAAGTCTGGTCTAATTATTCCTTTACTGGGAGATGCTTTTTTGATTTCTGATATAACAGCAGGTTTAGTTATTCCAGTAGATAATGCTGCTAAAAAATCAAGAGGTGGAGCCATTGAGTTAATTTTCTTGTGTAACTCAACTAAAGGTTTTTGCTCCCTTAGTTTATCAACCTCTTTTTCTTTATGCCAAACTATTTCTTCGAGAATATTACGTGGTTTTGAGCCTGGTACAGCAACTTCATATCGTAAGTTACCCATTTCTACGGTTGGACTTGGTGGTCGGCGACGAATTTGCATTATTTTAAATATTAATAACTACTGATTGAGATATTCTTGAAAGCTTTATCTGGATATTATTGCAGATAACAAATATTTTTACGCATTAAATTTTGTCATTCCTCTAAATAATTAAATCAGCTATCAACTGTTAGCTTTTCGTACAGAATTCTGCGCCAACAGCTTTTTAATCAACGAAGTAAGCATTTGTTTAATCTCTATTAGATTTTCAACCAGAGAAACCAGAGATTTGTATAATGATACTTTGATTAATAATTATAGCAATTTCTACAAAAATATTTCCATAAGTAGTGGTCTAAAGCTAATATAGAGTTTTCATTTGAGATGGGGAAATCAGTAACCCAGATTTTGTATAATATAATTGAAGTCTAATCATGGATAAATCTCAAAAAAAACTAAAAATAAATTAGGAAACTCAATGAATAGATGAAGACAAATCTACATGGAAACAAATTTCAAATATCCTTTGAGGAGATGTTATCGGTTATGCAAAAATTTCAGAATAATTAAGCATATATTTGAAGTTTTTGTTGAGTGTAATTTCTGGGATTTTCCTAACCTGAAAAAATACGAGGTATTTTAGGTTTTAACTTAAAAAGGCTTTAGCTGAAACCTGAATGCTGTTTATGCAGCATTCGGCAGGAAATATTAAATTAAATATAGCGTTTCTTAGTCTAATGAGGTACACCTATCTTTAATTTTTATTCTATTCCCTGTTGCCTTTTGCCTGTTGCCCATTGCCTAAAACCAACGAATTAGCCTACCTCACCAGCATGGGAATTGCTATATTTTTTTTGACAATTATGAATCAGTAAATATTTATTCAGCATATTTAATATCTTCTGTCACCTAATTAAATAATCTAACAAAATTTTTAATCTTTGGTTTTAAAAATTTGTCACTCATAAACTCCAAAACTGCTGTAAATATAAAAACAAACTAGATTAGCAGATACACAAAAATAATTACATAATTTTACGAAATTGAGTCTTCTGATCATAAATGTAAAAATTATCTTGAATCAGAGTTAGGTATATAATCTTTTTCGGCTGCTTAGAGCTAATTTATAGGGTAAATTTCAAGAGACTAAATCACTTCCTTTCTTGATTAATTTTTTAGAAGTTATAGTATGTCCACTAGCATCATTTTTGTAGTGAAATAAAATCAAAGTTTCACGTAAGTTTAGCAATCACCTCTTAACCAAGATACATCTCCGATAATTAACCTAAAACTCTTGTAAAACGGTTGTTAAATTTTAATTTCCGGAGAGGTTGAATATAAAGTTGTTTCGTCTTGTTTGTTTTTTCAGAGTTGGTAAATTAGGGTATGATTTGTATTTTTTGGTAATTGCTAAACTCTTGAATAAAAAATATTTGAGATTGTTCAATTTTTATTTTCATACCTTGATTGACCAAAACCGTTTTTTCTATTACCAAGATATTTTCGATATAACCCCATCAAAATATTACTGTAGTGGAATGTTTCAGCTAAACTAGTGCATTATATTTGTCATTGTCGCTAAAGTAAGTTATCTCTTACAAACTTGCTATTTCCATATTTAAGATGAAACATTCCAGTAGTAGAAATTGGCAGTATTAAAAAATACTCACCAATTTCCTATTGATGAAAAAACTAACTAGCAACTACTCGCTTATACGCTTCATCTAAAACTTCTGAAAGAGTAGGATGAGTATGTACATTAAAAGCCAACTTATGTACAGACTGTTTTTGGGCAATAGCATTTGCTGCTTCTTGAATTAAGTCAGAAGCATGGAGACCAATAATATGTACTCCTAATAATTCTCCTGTATCCTGACGATAAATTACCTTAGCAATACCATCTGTTTCTCCTTCAGCGATCGCTTTTGAATTACCCTTAAAATAAGTTTTTACACTTGCCACCTGAAACTCTTTTTCTTCCCCCAACTTTTTTGCTGCTGGTTCTGTCATACCAACATAGCTAATTTCTGGATGAGTAAAAGCTGCTGCTGGAATACTAAGATACTCTACCTCTCGATGACGACCACAAATATTTTCTATGACTGTTATTCCTTGGGCTGAAGCAGCATGGGCCAGCATCATTTTTCCCGTTGCATCACCAATAGCCCAAAGGTTAGATACTGGATCACCACTTGACAAAACTGCCATTTTACTATCTACTGGAATAAAGCCTCGCCGATCAGTTTCTACTCCTACAGACTCTAAACCCAAATTTTTTGTATAGGGAATGCGACCTGTAGCCACTAGACAGGCATCAACCTCTAGAACTTCTTCTAATTCTCCTGTTTTAGCATCGGTCAGTTCTATAGTTACTGGAGAACCTGGTATTACTTTCTTGGCTAACTTACCTACCCTAGTTTCAATATCCCTTGTTTGAATCAAAATTCTTTGTGCAATCTTAGATATATCTGGGTCAAAAGTAGGCATCAGTTGATCTAGAGCTTCAATCATCGTAATTTCTGATCCGAGGGCAGTGTATATATCAGAAAATTCTAGTCCAATATAACCACTACCAATAATTGCTACCCATGGTGGTAGCCAATCTAGTTTTAAAGCATCATCACTGGTAAAAACTGTTTTACCATCTAGTTCTATTCCCGGAGGAACAAAGGGTATTGAACCGGGAGCAAGAATAATGTCTTTGCCTGTAAAACTTTTTTCTCCTTTATCAGTGTCAACTGTAATTTTTTGTTGAGCTACTAAACGACCCCATCCAGTAATTATATCCACGCCTAAACGCTTAAGGCTATTGGTCATATCACCTCTAATTTTGGTGACAATATTACTTGCATGAGATGCTATTATTTCCCGATCATAACTAACATTACTAAGTTGAATGCCTAAAGTTTTTAGGTGATTGGTATTTCTTAACTCTCGAACTCTACCAGATGCTGCCAGGAGGGCCTTAGATGGTATACAACCTCTATTGACACAAGTACCTCCCATTTCGGATGCTTCTACTATGGCTGTTTTTAGTCCACAACTAACTGCGTGTAATGCTGCACCATGTCCACCGACACCTGCACCAATTATTATTAAATCGTAATCAAATTCTTGAGTCATTTCTGTTTTATAAAACTGGTCTTTGGTTTGAAAAAAACTATTTTTGAGATAGATATTGAGACTTTTAACTTTTTGTAGAAATTTAGTATGAGATTTATTTTAATTTTCTGCTTTTACATCTCAGGTTCAAGTGAAGTGTGTTAATTATTCAATATAGAACTTCAGCCTTAGAGACTGTTTGTAAAGTTTTGTAATGTACAATGATTGACCTTTAAACTGTCAAAACTTCGTTATTTATCCCAGACTGTATAAGTTGAAATACCCAATTTGCGAGGGATAAAAATACTTCATAATTCTTTACAAACAACCTCTTAGTAATGACAATAATCGATTTAAAAGAAAATATCATAAAAAAAAGATTCTTTGTCGGCTAAAGCTAAAGAGCAAAATGAAGTATTTTTTCCTATTCTACGAAATGGTATTTCCTAAAAGGTTAAAACTTTGTACATCCTTTAAATCTAACTCATAACCTCTAATATATAAAATCAACTAAAAGTAGTTAACTTTATATATTAGAGGTTTTGGGCAAACATAACAAATATTCAAAAATATTATTATATTACAGTATTGACTGTTTTAAGATAAATTCTCTGGTAAGTTAAAGTTTGAGCTGCATATACCAAAGGGTAAAGGGTAACAATGATGGACAAAAGAGATATACGTCGTATTGCTACAAAAAAATTTATGGAGAATTTTGATGAACAATTCAGCGAATCTCTCCTAGAAGCCCAGACAGAAGAAGCTAGTCATGAGCCTCAAAAGGCTTGCCTCGGAGAGGACAAATGTCAGGATGATGAACAATTTAATTTATCAGATTTAGAAGAGGCGATCGCTGACATTGATGAATATATGAAAACTCATAAGAAACAACCTCCATCATCTTCTTCCCCAGAGTCAAATTTATAGTTGATTAAATTTCACTATAATCTATAATTTTTTTTCTTGGGTCTGACGCTGACGCCGAGCCTCATATAATATTAAAGCTGAACTTATAGCAACATTTAAAGATTCTACCCCATTACTTAAGGGAATTTTAGCAGAATAATTTGCCAGACTCAGCAAATCATGGGAAAGACCACCACCTTCATTGCCCAACAATATTAGTGTGGGTTTTCGTAAATCTATTTCCCAGTAGTTAATACTGGCATCAGGTACTGTGGCAACAATCTGGACACCTTGATTTTGTAGTTGTTCTACTTCAGACTTTAAGTCTTGGGTAATTGCCATAGGTAATCTAAACCATACTCCTGCTGAAGCTCGAACAACTTTAGGGTGGTATAAGTCCACACTATCTCTACTTAACCAGATACCATCTACACCCACAGCCGTTGCTGTTCTGATTATTGTACCAAAATTACCAGGATCTTGTAGTTTCTCTAAAGCAACTCCCAAGCTAGTAATTTTTACTTTATTTGTTTGAGCTGGCAAAGCTGTAGCTACTATACCATCAGGATTAACCGTAGTTGATAATGCCTTGAGTACCCTGTCAGTTACTAGTTCTGTTTGCTTCGCTTTTTGACAAATCAAATTCCATAAAGACAGATGTTTCTCTTGCCATTCTGGGGTACAAAAAACATTAACAAGTGGATAATCTGTATTACAAGCTTCTTCTAATAAATGAGTTCCTTCAAGTAGAAATAATTGCTGTTCCCGCCGTCCTTTAGATTGATGCAGTTTACGAATTTGCTTTACTAAAGGATTTTGTACACTGGTCAGCACTATCTATTTTTCATTTCCTCCATAGTTTTAGGCCAAAGATGCGGAACCCGGGACTTGAACCCGGAAGTCCTTGCGAACACTAGAACCTGAATCTAGCGCGTCTACCAATTCCGCCAGTTCCGCTAATTGACAATTTTTTATTTTTGCTTATATTTGTGTTTTTGTCAACTACTTAGGGTTTGCTGAAAAATTATTTTGGTAAGGGTAGGAGCAGAAATCATCGGTACAGGAGTCAGGATAAATCGGAATTATAGACGAGGTATAAGAGACTGTTTGTAAAAGGAATATTAAATCCAGGCGTAGTGGATTGTTTCACCTAAAATAGTGCATTAGCTTTTTTCGTCACCCCATCTCCCCATCTCCCCATCTCCCCATCTCCCCATTTTCTAATGCAACATTTAAGATGAAACAGTCTACTAGGGTGGATTAGGCGACAATAACTATGAATCGTAACCAAAATTTAACTTTTCGCCGTAACCCACCGAACATCAAACCCTCTGACCATCTTAATCTTTAGTTTACAAACACTCTCTAAGAAGAATAGTCCCTTGATTTTGATGCCATAGTTAGCATTAAAGGCTAACTTTTTGAACCTTTTGGAGTTAAAAGCTTGTACTTTTTCAAGACCTAAAAAGGTGAAAACTTTTACCTTGTCAATACTTTTAGATTTAATCAGCAAACTCTACTTAGAGCAGAGCAAATTTGATCCTAAATTTTTAAATAACTAAAAGTTACTAATTACTTTTAGTCAACTAAGTAGCTAGGCATAATTAAATATAAAACGCTCTGTGTTATAAAATTTAAGTTTTCCTCAGATGCG
>JASJEE010000375.1 GCA_030064835.1 Microcoleaceae cyanobacterium MO_207.B10
CAGTTATGTTGGTGAATGTGTAATGCTTGAGGTCGGGATTGGCAAAGTCTTAAATTTTAAGTAGTACAATAGTCAGGAAATGGAATACTTAAGCATTTTTAGAGATGGGTGAGTAACATCAAGTTTTTCGTTTTAATCTTCCTAAATAATGTCTGAAACGAGTGTTTTCACCCTCTACTCTGGTCATGTAAGTTTTACTAATAAGATGATGCAACGGGGTTGAATATAACTTGGCTCTACTCGCTCTGCCATCTGTTACATACCAAAAACGCGAGCCAACATTTAATTATTTGCCACAGTAACTCAAAAGTTAGACTAGAGCGATAATGCGACCCATCGCGAACGCCAATTACCCAAAGTAAAATTCCTTGTTTCTAATGATTAACTACTCTCCAAATCCCGACTTTATTCTTTTTAGCTGCTACAAAAGTTTGTAATTCATCTATTTCTAGAATTTCAGGAATTTCAGTATCTAAGGGTTGATCAGATAATTCTTCTGCTGCTTGCTTGAGCGAGTTAATAATGGTTGGATGATTGATTTGAGTCACTCTAGCTATAGCTATAGCTGTGAATCCCATACCATTACAGCGGTTTTCATTTCAGTCAACCACAGTAGGGACGTTCCATGGAACGTCCCTACAAGGTTTTGATTATGAAGATGTGGTTCATCAATCTGAAAAGTGCTGTAAAATACATTTTAAGACATAGTTGTTTAACTTCAGGGTGATCTGCTTTGGGGTTGGGAGATGCAACAAATTGATGCCCACAGTCGTGACAACGATCAGATTGTTTTTGCCGTAACGTTAACCATTTTTCTGATCACGAGAAGATTAGCATTTGGGAGAGTAGATTTTTTCTCACGGGGTGACAACTATTTTATTCTATAGCATTCTATATTCACCAACGCCACAGAACTAGTGAAAAGCATATCTCTCAACTCAATTTCCTTCCAAATAACCCTAGCAGATATTTACGATCAAGTCGAATTTGAAATAACAGAAAATAGTAACAACTAAAAAACAGATAAAAATAACCATACTAATATAAACACAAATCATGTAAAATAATCAAGCATTTACCAACCTAAAAAAACAAAAAATGTATTGCGACTACCTAGTACAAATCCTCACCGCTCGCGTCTACGACGTAGCCCAAGAATCACCACTAGAACCCGCCCCCAACCTCTCAACCCGCCTTAACAACAACCTCCTACTCAAACGAGAAGATATGCAGTCAGTCTTCTCCTTCAAACTGCGCGGTGCTTACAACAAAATGGCTAAACTGCCAGCCGATACCCTATCCCTTGGTGTCATCGCAGCATCTGCTGGCAACCACGCTCAAGGAGTCGCTCTCGCAGCAAGTCGCCTCGGCACCCGCGCTATCATTGTTATGCCAGTTACTACCCCACAATTAAAAATCAATGCTGTCAAAGCTAGAGGGGGCGAAGTCGTCTTACATGGCGAAACCTATGACGAAGCCTGTAGCTACGCCCATCAACTAGAAGCAGAAAAAGGCTTAACTTTTATTCATCCCTTTGATGACCCCTATGTTATCGCCGGACAAGGTACAATAGGTATGGAAATTCTCCGCCAATATCAAAAACCTATTCATGCAATATTTGTTGCTATTGGTGGTGGGGGTTTAATTTCCGGTATAGCAGCTTATGTCAAACGGTTGCGCCCTGAAATCAAAATTATTGGCGTCGAACCTGTTGATGCTGATGCTATGTCACAATCTTTAAAAGTCGGACATAGAGTCCGCTTACCCCAGGTAGGATTATTTGCCGATGGCGTGGCAGTGCGGGAAGTAGGAGCAGAAACATTTCGTCTCTGTCAGCAATATGTCGATGATATTATATTAGTGGGAACTGATGACACCTGTGCTGCCATTAAAGATGTATTTGAAGACACCCGCTCAATTTTAGAACCAGCTGGTGCTTTAGCACTAGCTGGTGCAAAAGCTTACGTCGAACGAGAAAAAATTCAAGGGGAAACCATAATTGCTGTTGCTTGCGGTGCTAATATGAACTTCGATCGCCTCCGCTTTGTTGCCGAACGCGCCGAATTTGGCGAACGTCGCGAAGCCATCTTTGCGGTCACCATTCCAGAAACTCCAGGAAGTCTCCGCAAATTTTGCGACTGTCTCGGCAAACGCAATATTACCGAATTTAACTATCGCATTGCTGACGAAAAAGAAGCACATATTTTCGTGGGAGTACAAATTGAAAACCGCGCTGATGCTGCCAAAATGGTAGAAACTTTTGAAACCCAAGGCTTAAAAACCATAGATTTAACTGATGACGAGCTGACAAAATTACACTTGCGTCATATGGTGGGGGGTCGTTCTCCCCTAGCCCACCACGAGCTATTATACCGTTTCGAGTTTCCCGAACGCCCAGGCGCATTAATGAAATTTGTAGGTTCGATGAGCCCAAATTGGAATATTAGCCTCTTCCACTATCGCAACAATGGGGCAGATTATGGACGTATTGTGGTGGGGATGCAAGTACCCCCCTACGAGATGGCCGAATGGCAAGCTTTTCTCGATACGTTGGGCTATCGCTATTGGGATGAAAGCCAAAATCTAGCCTATAAGTTATTTTTGGGTTAGGGCCACAAATTTTTTTGTGAAAAACTAACCCTATTTAATGTACAATAATTTTTGTTTCATCTCCCAATGGATAGGTTTTTTCTTGACCTTATGGGATTTGTCCTGATGCAGTATAAAGTTGTTTCAAATTTTACCCCCACTCCTCTCTGTTTGTTCAGTAGATTGGGGGATATTTGATAGCAACTCATTCTGACTAATGTGACTTCTCAAAGATGAAATGTCGGTCTATTTATTACAAAAAGTTGAAAATTTAGTGCAATCAAACACTGTTATTAAGCAAGCAACTGATACAAACTTAACTCCCTCGAAAATAGAGTTACCCTTTACTCTCCAAGAGGTAAAGGCAGCTATTCCTCCTCACTGTTTTGAACCTTCCCTCTGGAAATCTCTCAGCTACTTCTTTCTAGATATTGGCATTATTGCAGGTTTATATGCTATTGCCTACAATCTAGATTCATGGTTCTTTTTTCCCATATTTTGGTTAATGCAAGGAACCATGTTTTGGGCATTATTTGTAGTCGGACATGATTGCGGTCACGGTTCCTTCTCCAAATATAAATGGATGAATAATTTAATAGGGCATCTGTCTCATACTCCTATTCTTGTACCATACCACGGTTGGCGCATCAGCCACAGAACTCACCACGCTAACACTGGAAATATTGACACCGATGAAAGTTGGTATCCGGTTTCTGAGAGTAAGTACAATATGATGCCCTGGTATGAAAAGCTATTTCGCTTTTATCTACCATTATTAGCTTATCCTCTCTATCTATTTAGGCGATCGCCTAATCGTGCAGGCTCTCATTTTCTGCCCAACAGTCCATTATTCCGTCCTAATGAAAAGTGGGATGTTTTAACCAGTTCAGCTCTCTGGATGTTAATGGTAGGTTTTCTTGGTTTCCTGACTTATCAGTTTGGTTGGGTATTTTTAATCAAATATTACCTAGTTCCTTATGTGATATTTGTGATTTGGCTAGATTTAGTTACCTTCCTGCACCACACAGAACCAGATATTCCTTGGTATCGTGGAGATGATTGGTATTTTCTCAAAGGTGCATTGTCTAGTATAGATCGCGACTATGGTTTCATTAATTCCATTCATCACGATATTGGTACTCATGTCGCCCATCACATCTTTTTGAATATGCCTCATTATCACTTGAAAACAGCAACTGAGGCAATCAAACCTATCCTGGGTGAATATTATCGTAAGTCAACTGAACCAGTATGGAAGAGTTTTATCAACTCTTATCTGACTTGTCACTTTGTCGCAGATACAGGTTCCCCAGTATATTATCGATCAGGTTGGAAAAAACCTTCAAACTAATGATAGCAGAGTAGAGATGTTCTATTGAACGTCTCTACAGATGTTGAGAATTTTGGCAAAAATTTCAATATTCTTATGAAAACTGACTATGTAGGACATGACCGTGCTTACCAAAGGCGACAAAATAATCCAGAGTATGCAGGTTGGATGAAACATGAAGAATTGGAAGAAGACTGGCAACTCAGTTGGCAACCATTGATGCAAAAACAAGGATTTCCCAAACAGGGGAAATTACTGGAATTAGGTTGTGGAGCAGGAAATATCAGTATTTATTTTGCACAAGCAGGATATGATGTTACAGGTGTTGATATTGCTCCTACTGGAATTAATTGGGCGACTCAAAATGCAGCGAAGGCTAATGTTAATGTTCGTTTTATTCAGGGTAATGTCCTCAATTTAACTGAAATTCCTGATGCCTCTTTTGATATTGCTTTAGATGGTCGTTGTTTACATTGTATCATTGGTGGCGATCGCCTTCTATTTCTCCAGACAGCTCATCGTATTCTGAAACCAGGTGGTATTCTGATAATCAATACGATGTGTAATTACATTCTCGCAACAAATAATATTTGTAATTTTGATCCTAAAACCTGCTGTACTATTCATAATGATATAGCTACTCGCTACATTGGTGATTCTAATGATATTTTGCAAGAGATTATTGAAGCAAAATTTCGAGTTTTGAATGCAGAAGTTTTGCCTACTAGAGATGATGAAGTAGCAGAACTACAGGTAATTGCCGAAAAAATATAGAATTTATTACAGGGTATACGGTTTATCTGAAAAAATTGTATCATTTTTCAGACGTAGGGTGGGTTAGGCAGCAATAAATATTTTTACTCACCAAAATCTTAACTTTGCGCTGTAACTGCCGACTGTTACAGCGCTTTTCAAATTGATGAACCACATCGCCATAACCAAAAGCTTGTAGGGACGTTGCATGCAACGTCCCTACTGTGTATTCAACCAAAAGTCACCAGGTACTATGTCTAAACTTCCTGCTGTTCTAATATCTACAGACGACATCTACAGACGACTCGTGCCTCAAAATTTCCCGGTAAAGATACACTTACCGATTCTATATAACCCCTAAGTGTATCTTTTTGAAGCTAAATTAGCTTCTGAAGTAGGTAGTAGATTGAGCAGTTTGGGGCGTTGGTAATGTCCGAGTGGGAAGTATTGATGCCAATAATGATCAGACCAAGAAACTTTCAGGCTGATAATTAGGCAAGTAGATCTCAAATGGGTTCTATAGTAGCAATAAGAATTATAACCATTTTGTTTAATCAATTTTTGTTACAAATATTCTTGGCAAGCAAGAACGCTTGAAAGGTGATTTATCAAGACTCCCTATTCTCTGAAAAATCTTAAATTAATTTTGCAGAGGTACTTAACTGAGTAAGAATTTAGGTCTTGGGGTTGCGTTAAAAACTATTTTGTGCATTGGGATAGCGATCGCCGGTAAACTCTGTTAGTCTAATACAAAAATTTTTCCGTAGAGTTAGAAACTCATAAATATAGGATATTGTCAACCCCTTCACCTGAATAGTTACTTAACTTATCGTATAATCAGTAAAAAAAATATTTATTTGTAATATAAAAGCCACAATATTTTATGATAATCAAATTTTATTTTCTTACTACTTGAAATAGGCTTCTAATAAATAGTCAGAACCAATAGGACGCATACTAATATTTTCTAACTCTAGTGCTTCCGTCATTTTAGTTAATCCTAAATCCCCTACTGGAGAAGGAGAAATTTCCCCACCAATAATTTTTGGAGCAATAAAAGCCCAGATTTTCTGCACTGCACCATCAGCGATCGCTCTTGCAGCTAAACTTCCCCCACATTCCCAAAGTACAGACAAAAATTCCCGCTCGTAAAGATTAGCCATAACTTTTCCTGGCGTTAAGCTAGACATTTTTATTACTTCAACTCCTTTTTGAGCCAAATATTTCTGAAAATCAGGACGAGAATTGATTTCTGTAAATACCAACGTTTCAGCCTCCGTCACATCCCATAAATTAGCTGCTGCTGGCAAATCTAAACTGCGACTCATCACCACCCGCACTGGGTTATCAACTTTCTCCCTACGACTCGTTAACAGTGGGTTGTCTTGGCGAACTGTATTTCCGCCAATAATCACTGCATCGCAAGCAATCCGTAAGTGATGCACTTCACTTCGCGCTGTCTGAGATGTCACCCAAGCACTATGACCTGTTGTTGTGGCAATTTTGCCATCTAAAGTCATTGCATATTTTAATATTCCGAAAGGTTTCTGGTAAACAATTCGATGAATAAAAGCTTCATTTAGTCGGCGACACTCGGTTTCTGCTACTCCTACCACTACCTCAATACCAGCTTCCCGCAGTTTTGCTACCCCACTACCTGCAACCAGAGGGTTCGGATCAATCATTCCCACTACCACTTTGGCCACCCCTGCCGCAATTAAAGCTTCTGTACATGGTGGTGTACGTCCATAATGATTGCATGGTTCTAGATTCACATAAACCGTAGCCCCTGTGGCCTTTTCTCCTGCCTCTCGGAGGGCAAAAATTTCTGCATGGGGATGACCAGCTCCAGGATGAAATCCTTCACCGACAATTTGGCCATTTTGAGCGATCGCACAACCAACTAGGGGATTTGGGGCTGTCCTTCCTAAAGCACGTTTGGCCAGTTCTAGACAGTGAAGCATCATTACTTGGTCTAATACCATTTTCATAAAATATTGCTACATTGCTTGGTTATAGGTTTTAGGGTTGTGCATCAGCAAAGTGTGGGATTCGTCAAGTAGGGCAGGCAAATGTCATCTAAAAGCACTGATATATAAAGGTTTAGCGCATTTTTGTCGCGAAAAAAGTGCGAGTTGTTAAGCTTCTAGGACCAAAAAGTTAGGACAGCATCAAGACACTTCCCAATCAAGATAGACC
>JASJEE010000376.1 GCA_030064835.1 Microcoleaceae cyanobacterium MO_207.B10
ATTAAAAAATATATATCTTCACCATTACGGGAGCAGGACAAGGTGCGATTTTTATATCCCATTCCAATGTGTTATGACACCTGAAACCTAAAACCTAAAACCTAACACCTAATACTTAAAAATGAACATCCAAGAATTTCAACCAATAGTAGCGATCGCTACAACTCCGACAGCAGTAAAACTATTACAACCTATTTGTCAAACATTGGGAGCAACTCTGTACATACCAGAATCTTGTCAAAAAACCACAAACCCCGCTACCAAAACCCAAATATACACCGACTCCCTGAAAAATCATCTGCCCAATATTTGGCAAAACCATCGCGCTATTATTTTCTGTCTGGCGACTGGCGCAGTTGTACGTTTAATATCCCCACTTTTGCAAGATAAAACTTGCGACCCCGCAGTAGTAGTCATGGATGAAGCAGGTAAATTTGTCATTAGTTTATGTAGCGGTCATCAAGGGGGTGCTGATAAACTCACAAATTTACTCGCCCACCTCCTGAACGCTACCCCAATAATTACGGGTGCATCCCATCATTTACAATTACCCGGTGTCGATATTTTGGGTAAACCTTTTGGGTGGCAACGTGGGGAGGGAAATTGGAATCAAGTTAGTGGAGCGGTTGCTAGGGGAGAAACTGTACAGGTTATTCAAGAAGTTGGTGCGACTTTGTGGCAACATCACTTACCCGAAACACATCCATTTTATTTTGGCTTTCCCGAAACCAATGAAAAAATTGCTCCCAAGGCTAGAATTTGGATTAGTTTCACTCAGCGTCAGTTTTCCCCAGAGTCAGACTTACCAAAAGTGCAGTGGCACCCGCGAGTTTTGTGGGTAGGGGTTGGTTGCGAAAGAGGAGTTTCTAAAAAGTTAATTGCCACTGGTATCGAGCAAGTGTTTCGGGCAAATCATTTGGCATTAGGAGCGATCGCTGGAATTGCCACTATTGATATTAAAGCTGATGAAGTAGGTTTGGTAGAGCTTTGTCAGGAAAAAAACTTACCTTTACGAACTTTTCCAGCGGAGTTATTAAGCTGTGTTGAAGTGCCGACTCCTTCTAATATTGTTGCCACAGAAGTAGGCACTCCCAGTGTTGCTGAAGCTGCTGCTAAAATAGCAGCAATACATCACGAAAAAGCTCCCACATTCCCCTTTTATAAGGGGGGGACGAGGGGGGATATAACTAAATCAAAGCAGCAGAATATAGACCCAAACTTTCAAGACAAATTCACAGAATCATCAGCTAATTCCTCCCCTTTAAAACAAGCAGAAATCAGAAAAGATAATCCCGCCACTTCCTCCTCCCTTTCAAAGGGGGGAATGAGGGGGGATAAAAATCTATTAGTTAAAAAACAAATATTCCGCCTAGAAGGAGAATCAGGAGCAGCAACTCTTGCCGTTGCTTTAGCTGAAACAGAATATACAGGAAGAACCGGAAAATTATTATTAGTTGGGACAGGTCCCGGTAAATTAGAACAAATGACTCCGGCAGCTCAAACTGCTGTGAGCCAAGCTGATGTTGTTATTGGTTATTCTCTGTATATAGACTTAATTCAACAACTATTAAATCCTGGTCAAATAGTAGAAAAACTACCTATTACTCAAGAAAAGCAACGGGCAGAAAGAGCAATAGAATTAGCAAAGTTTGGCTTAACCGTCGCAGTAGTTTCTTCTGGAGATTGTGGCATTTATGGTATGGCTGGATTAGTTTTAGAACAACTTCGGGCACAATGTTGGGATGGAAAAATTCCGATGGTAGAAGTATTTCCTGGAGTTAGTGCTTTTCAAGCTGCTGCTAGTAGAGTTGGTGCGCCTTTAATGCACGATTTTTGTGCAATTAGTTTGAGTGATTTATTAACACCTTGGCAGGTAATAGAAAAGCGGTTAACTGCTGTAGCAATGGCAGATTTTGTCGTGGCACTTTATAATCCGAAATCTCAGAGTAGAACCGAACAGTTAGTTAAGGCGGTGAAGATTTTTTTAGAATATCGTCAACCGGAAACTCCGGTGGCTATTGTTAGGTCTGTTTATCGGGAAAACGAGGAAATTTTGTTGACAACTTTGGATAAATTATTGGAGGTTTCTGTTGATATGTTGACTGTAATTTTAATTGGTAATGAATCTACTGGAATTTATCAAGATTGGATGATTACTCCGAGAGGTTATTTGGGGTTTGATTAAAAAAAGACTGAAGGTAAAGGCAGTAATAATATTAAGATAGTGAATTAGAATTCAGGAGTCAGAATTCGTAGGGGCAATTCGCGAATTGCCCCTACAGGAGGGAAGAGAACTCAGAATTTTTTGCGCTCTGGGTGAAGATGAAACATTTTTTTATACGGATTCCGAGCGGATTTGATATAACATTTGTATTGATAATAATGAGACACAAAAATATTGTGTCTCAATTTTTTTTAAAACACTAAAAACGATATTCAATCCAAGCTTGTTTAACAGTATTTCCACTCGCTTCAGATAAGAAAAGATTGCGACGGACTTCCTCAAATCCCAACTCAATAAACTGCCCCAATTCCTGTTCTGATAAAGCCCAAGGGGGACCATCGGGTACAGCATCGGTATCTCGCACGCGAGTAATAACTAATAAGGTTCCCCCACTTGCCACCAGTGGGGCGATGCAGTTAATAACCTCCTGTCGCATTTTCACTGGCAAAGCTTGAATAGTTCGTGACTCTACCACCAAGTCAAACTGACGATGCCACTTTCCATCTAAAGCTAACAGATCTGCAACCAGATAGTTGACTGAGGAATCAGGAAATCTCTCGTGACACCAAGCGATCGCTGTGGGAGAAATATCAAACGCCGTCACTTGAAAACCCAGTTTTGCTAATGCTTCTGCATCATCACCTAAACCACAGCCAATAACTAAAGCAGTATGCCTTTTTCCTTGTGGTTGAGAAAAATTTAACCAATCTTGTAGATAGGGATGAGTGGTTAAACGTGCCCAAGGTATTTGTGTCGCATCACCTTCTGCTTCAGAATATAATATATCAAACCATGCTGTGGGGTCTGACTTTTGTGATTGAGTTGCTAATGTTTTAACTTTCTGCTGAATAGCTTCTGGTTGTTGTTCAAACATAATTTTGGTTTTTTCATAGTTTAATATTAATTTTATCGTAAGCATTCAGCATTCAGCTATTAGCTTCGGACTACTACTGTTGGAATATTTTAGAGAATTGCATTATTACAGCGGTTTTAATTTCAGTAGACCACAGTAGGGACGTTCCATGGAACGTCACTACAAGGTTTTGGTTATGGCTCCGGTGGTTCATCAAGAGCGAAAAGCGCTGTAATTAAAGCATTTCATCCTACTGGAGTGACACAGCTAAAATGGTGCGTTACGACAGATTGCTGAATCACCTTCATAGTCTGAATTTAAGCCGTAAGTACGCACCTACAATTTTGCTACAATTTTGCATAAATTTAGGTGCATCATTTCACTACTCCCTACTCTGTGTTACCTGTTTGAGTGGGATGTTAATAATGAACTCTGTACCCACCCCTAACTTAGATCTACACAGCAACTCACCAGAATGTTTATCTATGATGATTTGATAACTAATAGATAATCCTAATCCCGTTCCCTTACCAATAGGTTTGGTAGTGTAGAACGGATCAAAAATTTTCTCAATAACCTTTTTACTCATACCCAAGCCATTATCGGCAATCCGAATTTCTACCCTCTTAGTCCCTTTAATTACAGTGCTAATTTCAAGTTTACTAGGGTTTGCTTGAAGTTCTGCTTCTGTTAGCCCTTTGTCTCGTTCTTCTAAAGCGTCAATAGCATTGGCAATAATATTCATAAATACTTGATTTAACTGACCTGGAAAACACTCAATCACAGGTAATTCTCCATAGTTTTTAACCACATTAATTGACGGACAATTCGGTTTGCCTTTTAAACGATTTTGTAAAATCATTAAGGTACTCTCAATATTTTCATGGATATCAACTACCTTCATATCAGATTCATCCAGCCGAGAAAATGTACGCAGGGATTTGACAATTTCTTTAATTCTCTCAGCTCCTACCTTCATAGACTGCAAAATTTTGACTAGATCATCTACTAGAAAATCTAGTTCAATTCTTTCAATCTCATCTTCAATTTCTGCTGTGGGTTGAGGATAAGCTTTTTGATAAAGTTTGATCAGTTCTAAAATGTCAGAAATATAATCATTGGCATAAGTGATATTACCAAAAATAAAGTTAATCGGATTATTAATTTCGTGAGCAATACCTGCTACTAGTTGTCCCAGAGAAGACATTTTCTCGGCTTGAATAAGTTGACTTTGAGTCCGTTTTAGTTTGACTAAAGTTTGTTGTAACTGCTCATTTTTAGCAGTGACATATCTTGCTGATTCACAAGATTGTTGATAAAGTTCAGCTTGATTGAGAGCGATCGCCAACTTGTCACACACAGCTTGCAATAGTTCTTCCTCTAAATTAGTCCAAGGTCGATCTACTTCGCAACGATAACAGGTTAATGCACCAATTTGATCTGAAATGGTTTTGAGGGGTAATGTCAGCATTGAAGCTATCCCTATTTCGCCTAGTCTGTGTTGTAATTCAACATTATCGATGGAGGAAATATCGTCGATTTTGTAGATTTCTAGATTGAGCAGTTTTTGAGAAATCGGACTATATAGTGATTCGGGATAATTGCCTAAACAACTAGGAATCTTGTCAGCTTTAGCCTCTTTTACTACTTCCCAGAAAGGTAGTTCATCCTGTCGATACCAACTAAAACAGCATAGATGAATCTGTAGGTGATTGTATATTTCTGCTACTGTATTTTCGAGAATGGTATCAAGTTCTAGGGAATTACGAATCATACTACCAATACGATTAATTAATGTTTCCCGTGCTGCTAATTCTTGGGATTTTGCCTCTGAGCATTGTAGTGCTATTTCTGCCTGTTTGCGGTCTGTAATATCATTAACCATACCTACTATGCGATAGATTTGCCCTTGAGCATTTCGTAGGGGAGTTATCACAGTTAGAGACCATTTTTCAGACTCATCAAAATTTAAGTTCTCCTCAAAACTCAATGAATGTCCATCTTTCACACACTTTATACAACGTGCTTCCATTTCTGCTCCCAACTCAGGACCAAAAATATCCAGAGGCGTTTTGCCCACACCTTCAGCAGAGCTAATACCACTCAAGCGTTCTGCAGCAACATTCCAACCTGCATATGTGAACTGACTATCTGCACACACATCTATCACAAAGATAACTTGTTCAAATCCATCATATATAGTACGGAGAAACTGCTCTTGGCGTTGTAAAGTTTCCTCTGCTTGCTTGCGGTCAGTTATATCCATTGCCATACCCAACAGTTGCACCACCTCTCCTTGCTCGTTGTGTACAGGTTCTCCACGGGAATGAATATGTCTGATTTCACCATTAGGGCGAACTACTCGATAATCAAAATTACAGGGTAAACCTTCGGTGAGGGATGTTGCTATAACTTGTTGCTGCATTTCTCGGTCTTCAGGATGAATCATTTGCCTAATTTCTGGCAATGTGGGAGCTGGTCGCCCGGTTTCTATACCATAGATGCGAAATACTTCATCAGACCAAGTAACATTTTGATTAATTACATCAAATTCCCAATGGCCGATGTGAGCTATTCTTTGAGCTTCTTGTAATTTTTTAGTTGTCTGTCTTAATGCTGCTTCTGCTGCGTTGCGTTCGCGAAGTGCAGCTTGCTGTTCACTAATATCTCTAGCAATAGCATATATGAGTTTATCTTCTGGAAATGGTACTACATTCCATGAAAGCCATTTGTAGGAGCCATCTTTGGCACGGCAACGATTTTCAAAACCTACTACCCTTTGGCCAGTAACGTTATGCTTGAACACTCGCAGTGTAGCTTCTCGATCTTCTGGGTGAATGAGTTTAATAAATGGGATTGACAAAAGTTCCTTTTGTGTGTATCCAAGGAGATTTGACCAAGCTGGATTGATTCGTTTGAAATAACCGTCAAAACCGCCAACACACAGTAAATCTAGAGAAACGGTGAAAAAGCGATCGCGTTCTAATTCAGCTCGTTTGCGGTCTGTAATATCCCTGCCTTCTGCAATTAATAAGACAACTTTTCCAGTTTCATCTAATATAGGCTTAATCGAAACATCAACAGTAAATAAGTTGCCATCAGGATTCATCAAATCTACTTCATAGCGGACAAACTCCCCTTGTCTAGCTTGATTAACAGATTTTTCTACCGCACTCTGAGTTTCTGGTAACCATCCTGGTAATTCCCAAAAATATAGACCAACTACTCCTAAATTGTCAATTCCAAACAAATGAAGATAGGTTTGATTTGCTTCCAATACTTTGCCGTCGGGTTCTAGTAAACTCATAAACTCAAACATCGAATCAAATACTGCCCGAAAACGTCTCTCGCTTTCAAGGAGCGCTAATTCAGATTGTTTGCGATCCGTAATATTTCTCACTACCACAAGCACTTCTTCAGAGTCACCGACTACAACAAACCTAGCTTCAAAATCTTGTTGCACTTCCACGCCTATTGGCGTCAGTTGATATTCAGAAATTTGCGTTTTGCCAGTAGCAAGGGCTAATTCTATCCCATTAAAAAACTCTTTTGCTAATTCAAAAGGTAATAACTCTGATATATTTTTGCCGATGATATCAGTAGGTTTGACAGCCAAGTCATTTTCATTCTTAGCTTTAAAATCAAGATATTTACCATCTTTGCTTACCCTAAACAATAGATCGGGTATAGCTTCTAAAAAAGCACGATTTCTGGCTTCGCTTTCTCGTAAAGCTGCCTCTGCTTGTTTGCGACCGGTGATTTCTACT
>JASJEE010000377.1 GCA_030064835.1 Microcoleaceae cyanobacterium MO_207.B10
GGAGGCGATCTTACTACGGGAGACCAAACAGCTATTACCTCAGAAGGTGATGCCACTATTAATAATCAAGCGGGAGGTGATCTTACCACTGGAGACCAAACTGCAATAGGCGATACGACAAATATCATCAACCTACCAGGTGGAGAAATTAATACTGGCGAAATTATTGAAATTAGCCCACCACCATCAACTCTAATAAATACCTTGCCACAAACATTGCCTCTACCTCAACCAGCAGTAAATCCAGCGCTCCCATCCGTAGTAAATTTCGAGCAACCAGCAGTAAATCCAGCGCTCCCATCCGTAGTGAATTTCGAGCAACCAGCAGTAAATCCAACACTCCCACCCGTACTAAATTTTGGGCAACCAGCAGTAAATCCAGCGCTCCCATCCGTAGTGAATTTCGAGCAACCAGCAGTAAATCCAACACTCCCACCAACACCAAACAACTTACGATTAAATCCTGCTACTGCCGAAATTGTCCGCTCAGTGCAAAGTAACAGCAGCATCACCACAAACAATAACCCTAATCTCCCAAACAAGCAGAGAGATCGCCAGGAAGTCAACATCAATACAGATACTACCACCGCTTTAGAAAACATCAATATTATTAATACCAGTCCTCTAACTGTGGCTGCAAATTCCCAAATGCTGGCAAATATCGAAGAAAATCGCAACAATGAATTTGCCGACTATTTTGGGGAAGATTTATCTAATCTAACATCGACAAAAAATATCCGGGAAGTGCTTGCGGAGATCGCCCGTAAAACAGGAAACAACTCAGCAATTATCTACGTCACAGCTTACCCAGAAGAACTCCAACTGCTATTATACACAGCCTCTGGAGACCCCATTCTCAAAACTATTCCTCAAGCCAACCGCTCAGAACTAATGAAAGTCGTGCAACAGTTCCGCGCTCAAATTACCAATCCCGCTCGCCGTTATACCGACAGTTATCTCCCACCAGCACAACAATTATATGATTGGCTAATTGCACCCCTATCTACCGAACTAGAAGCAGCCAATATTAATACCTTGCTATTCAGTATGGATGAAGGTTTGCGGGCTTTACCTATGGCAGCATTACACGACGGGAAACAATTCTTGATCGAAAAATATAGCTTTAGTTTAATTCCTAGTATTAGCTTAATGGATACCAACTATCGTTCACTCCAAGATACTCAAGTATTAGCAATGGGGGCGAGTGAGTTCATTAAGCAAAATTCATTACCAGCAGTACCTGTAGAATTAGAAACTATTTCCCAGCAGTTGTGGGAAGGTAGTCAATTTCTTAATCAAGACTTTACCCGGAATAACCTATTAGCTCAACGGCAAAATTACCCTTATCCTATAATTCACTTAGCTACTCATGCTGAATTTAGACCAGGAAAAGCTAACAACTCCTACATTCAGCTCTGGGGAGATGAGCAACTTAAGTTAGACCAAATTAGGGAGTTGGGTTGGGATAAACCAGCAGTAGAATTATTAGTCTTGTCAGCGTGTCGCACTGCTTTCGGAGATAAAAATGCTGAGTTAGGTTTTGCTGGTTTAGCAGTTGCAGCAGGTGTCAAGTCTGCTTTGGCGAGTATTTGGTATGTCAATGATGAGGGTACATTAGGGTTGATGGCAGAGTTTTACACCAAACTAAATGATACGAAGATTAAATCTGAAGCTCTACGAGAAGCTCAGTTAGCAATGTTGCGGGGAGAAGTTGTTATTACGGAAGGAGAGTTGAGGGGAACGGGTGCCCGTGGTGCGGTGGTGTTACCCTCAGCATTAGGAAAGTTTGAGAATCAAAATTTATCTCATCCCTATTATTGGGCTGGGTTTATGATGATTGGGAGTCCATGGTAATATCAAATCCGGCAGCATCGGTGTAATTAGATAAAGAGTGTAGGGAGTGTGGGGAGATGGCGGATATCAACAGTATTAAAATAAAAGGAAGTATTAAAATCTGCCAAGGAAAATGGAACATTTTTTTATACCGAATTAAGCGGATTTGATATAAGAACCAATTGATCTGGCAAGCGGTAATCTAGAAAAACGGGTGTTGGTAAATGATGGTATGATTTTTAGTAGTCAGAAGTCAGTAGTCAGTAGTTAAAACAGCTCTTTTCCTACTATCAATGTTACTCCGATACGAATTTCATACCTTATTTTACCAATGCCGAAAAACGCAGTCAAAAGTTATGTTTTTTAGATTATTTCAAGCTTTTTCTCCATCCTCATCTGCAACTATTTCCATGAAGATACCTGCTTTTTTCAAAGCCCTTCAGATCAAATCCGGTTGAATACTTATTATATCGTTGGCAGAGATGGGGAGATGCAGAGATTGAAGGCTTGAAGTAATTTAAAAATTCTGAACATACACTCGTTGAACCGGATTCTATATCACATCGCTATTCGGTCAACTTCATCATCATCAATTATTAATATTTTTAGTTTTTCTTCCATTATTACTTATGTTTTATAAATGTTTCAGTTTCCTAAAATAATATTGAAAAGCAACTAAATTGATATTGTGAACAAGTATGAAAGCTTTTTGAAAAAGTAGTTAAAGTTTTCAGTAATAGAGGCGTTTTATGCTCTCATAAAAATCCTCCGTTAACTAATTTTATTTAGAGAAATTTTGATTTTTTTTGAGTTTTTGTATTTTCCCAGAAAAATAGCTTCTTAACTTCTTATTTGCTACAGGATTAGCAGTAACTAACCGGAGGCGATGATCATCCTCTGGGTTGTCCAGATGCCAAACACACAAGCCCACTTGCATATTCTCCACGACATCTTTGTATATCTCTATCTGAGCTTGAGCCACTTCTGCTTGCTGACGAGCTATTCTCTCACTTTTTATCAATTCATCGCCAGTTGAAGATATAGAATTATATTGTGTAAACTTATTTTTTGTGGCATTATTAGGTATTATCTATTCATTATGTATTGGTTTTGGAAAGCCAAAATATAGCTTTTCCTTAAATGAAGTTTTGGCAATTAATAGTGTTTATCTGATCTATTTGCTTGTGATTATTTTTGGGGTTTTGAGATAATTAGCAGATTTGGGCCATAAATTCGAGGGTTTATTGATTCCCCATGGCTCATCTCTTCATCAGAGGATATTTTCAGGAAACAGTAGTAGAAACGAGAGAGAAAACTGTAAAGTAGTTAAAATAGACTTGCCAATTTTTGACTAAAGTGGGCTACCTTGCATGAATCGAGAAGCATTAGTAGTGGGCATCAATCACTATCCCTTTCTGAAAGATTTTTCTGGCCAACCCCAACACCTGATCAAACCAGCAGCAGATGCTGAGGCGATCGCTCAATTATTGGAGACCTATGGCAATTTTCAAGTGCGACGCTTTCCTGGGGTTAATATCGAAGGTTCTTGTCAAGTAGATCCTCACCCAAAAACTAAAAACTGTGACACAACAGCTCTTAAGGAAGCTATTTCTCAACTATTTAATCCCCCACAAAATATTCCAGATACAGCTTTATTATTTTTTGTTGGGAATAGTTTATTAGATGAGCAAGGAGGGGTAGAAGAAGGATTTTTAGCTACTAGTGATACTAATCCGCAAAAATCAAAATGGGGTATTTCTTTACATTGGTTAAGTCAAATATTAGAAAAATCTCCAATTCGACAACAAATAGTATGGCTAGACTGTTACCATCTCGGCAAATATATTAATTTTTTACAAACAGATATTAGTCATTTGGAATCTACAAATAATGACCGATGTTTTATATTTGTCTCTCAAGAAATAGAAGTTGAAACAACAAACATCAATTCAGAACATTCTTGGCTCACAAATTGTTTATTAGAAGCATTAGAACCAGAAAATCATCCGAATGCTTGGGTAACAAATTATAGCTTAATAGACTATCTCAATCAAAAACTAACTATTTCTAATTTAGGACCCATCTTTCATAATTCGGGTAATGAAATAATTTTGACTGGGGAAAAAGAAAATATTGAAAATACCGATCCGACAGCCGGAGTTTGCCCTTACAAAGGACTAGCTGCATTTGAATTTAATGATAAAGACCCTCAATATTTTTATGGTAGAACATCCCTGATCAATATACTTTTAGAAAAAATTCGCTCTCGAAATTTCTTAGCAGTAGTAGGAGCAAGTGGTATTGGGAAATCAAGTATTGTCAAAGCAGGGTTATTATATCAACTGAAACTAGGGCAACGACTATCAGGAAGTAATACTTGGCCAATAATAATTATCCGACCTGGGGAACACCCTTTAAAAAGGGTAGCAGCAGCGTTTGTAGATTATCAATTGCAAACATTGCTCACATCTGCACCTGTAGCAACTCCACAAGAACTATCACTAACATCCCACCAGAATAAACAAAGAAGGGGCTCGCGAGAGCGAAACGGAAGTTTATCGCAAAAATCCTCAATTCTAAATCCGCAGCCGCCATCTGAGCGCACTAAAGCACGAAAAAAAAGGGAATCATCAACACATCAAAAACCTGTTGTCACCCCACCATCCCAAACAAAAATCACTATCCCTCCATTAAGAGATGATGGAGACAGACCTAGAAATAGGCGACTTCTGCAACGCACAAATGGAAAGGAACAATTCCCCGAACTAGAACCGCAAAACCTTGATGTCGTCAACAATAATGGCAAATCATCCACTACCAAAAGTGAACGCATCGTTTATGCACCCATAGAAATAGAAGAGCTAATTAATCAAGGTGCTACTGGGTTTAGACAAGTGCTGCAAAATACCCAAGCACCCAGGATAGTCATGGTAATAGATCAATTTGAAGAAGTCTTTACCCTCTGTCAAGACAAAATCGAAAGACAGCAATTTTTTGAATGTTTGATGGGAGCAATCAACAAAAGTTACCAAGCTAACCCCAACCATAGTACATTATTACTAATTATTACCATGGGGTCAGAATTTATTGGGAGATGCTTTGAGCAAGAATATGCGGGATTACCCAAACAAATTCAATCCCATTTAGTCACAATAACCCCCATGACTAGCTTGGAATTGAAACAAGCGATCGCTGAACCTGCTAAACAAGTAGGTATAGAAATTCAGCCAGAATTAGTCGAACAAATGATTTTAGATGTAGAAAATCACGGAAACTTAGCACTCTTACAATATACTCTAACCGAACTATGGCGACAACGCCGAGTCGATCAATTTACTCTAACTCAATATATTAATTTAGGTGGTGTAAAAGGTTGCCTGGAAAAACAAGCTTATGCAATATATCACTCCCTCAGTGCTAGGGAACGTCAGGTAGCAAAACGCATTTTTTTAAAACTGGTTCAAATTCCTGAAGAAACAGAAGCAACCCGAAAACTAGTATTAAAAACAGATTTAATTACCCCTCAACAATCATTAGCAGTTGTGAGTAAAGTCCTCAAAAAATTAGCAGCAGCTAGATTAATAATAATTACTAAATTCACCAATTATCAAAACAGTAATCAAACAGTAACAGTTATAGAATTAGCCCATGAAACTATAATTCATTATTGGTCTCAGTTGGATTTTTGGGTAGAGTCTAATCGGGAAGCAATCAAACAAAAACCAGGCATTGAAGCTGATGCCCAAAGGTGGTTAAAAAAAAATAAATCAAATAAATACTTATTAACTGGGCGAAAATTAAATGTAGCTGAAAGTTTATTAGAAAATGATACTGAGAGTGCCTTAGTCTCTTTGCTAGCCCAAGAATTTCTACAAAAAAGTATTAATCGTAAACGTTTTCAGCGCAACTTTAGTATTGGTAGCATAGTCGGATTAATACTAATATTATTAGGCTTAAGTGGGTTTTCTTTAATTAGTTGGCGAGTGGCAGAAAACGATAAATTAAATGCTCAATTGAATGCCTTGAGTTTGTCTAGTGAAAATCTATTTACTGCTAATGAACGGTTTGAGTCCCTACTGACCGCGCTCAAAGCCGGAAAACAATTACAAAATGCCCAAGCAGTAGGAGCAGATGCAAGAATGCGAGTTTTGATTTCTTTGCGACAAGCAGTTTATGGTGTCAAAAAACGCAGAACATTAGCAGAACATGAACAACCTGTCAATAGTATCAGCTTTAGTCCCGATGGCGATCTGATTGCGTCTGCAAGTGATGATAGCACTATTAAACTCTGGACAAGTTATGGTGAGGAAGTAGATACCCTAAAAGGTCATGGCGGAGCAGTTTATAGCGTTAGCTTCAGCCCCAATGGTAACGTGTTAGCCTCTGCAAGTGATGATGGCACTGTTAAACTTTGGAGCCGCAATGGAAAACAGATAACTACAATTACCGGACATCAGGGCGCAGTCAATAGCGTTAGTTTTAGTCCCGATGGGCAAGCGTTCGCCTCTGGTGGCGTAGATGGCACAATTAAATTGTGGAATCTCCAAGGGAAGGAAATAGCCTCTATTAAAGCTCATAATGATAAAATTTACAGTGTTAGCTACGGCAAAGTATTAGCTTCTGCAAGTGAGGACAAAACTGTGAAATTATGGGATTTACAAGGGAAACAACTGGCTACTCTCGAAGGTTATAAAGACCGAGTATTAAGTGTGAGTGTAAGTCCAGATGGTGAAACTATTGCCTCTGCAAGTTGGGATAATACAGTGAAAATTTGGGGTTTGGATGGGAAAGAAATAGGCACTTTGAGTGGTTACAAAAGTCCGGTGATTAGTGTTAACTTTAGCAATGATGGCAAAACCATTGGTTCTTCAAGTGCAGATGGAGTCATTAAACTCTGGACTCGTTATGGTCGTGAAATTGCCACTCTCAAAGGACACAGCACTTGGGTAAGTAGTCTCAGTTTTAGCCCCGATGGCTTAACTATTG
>JASJEE010000378.1 GCA_030064835.1 Microcoleaceae cyanobacterium MO_207.B10
ATTTATGGCAATGTCTTTCAAATGTCTTAGGGGAAAAAGTCACTAAGAAAAATTTTCGTGCCCTAGTTAGACAAAAATTTGCTCTTCACAAAACACCTGTTGCGAAAAGTCAATTAACCATTTCACAGCAAATAAATTGCCTATCAACCACACAAAAAACTTTAGCAAAACCAAAAGTAATTGATTGGGGAGAAGCTATAGATGTCTCAGTATTTCATGGGCGTTCCCAAGAACTAAGTCAGCTTCACCAATACATTCTTAGGGATAGTTGTCGTCTAGTGGCAGTGCTTGGTATGGGAGGTATGGGCAAAACCGCACTAGCAGCAAAAGTCGCTGCACAACTTCAAGACGAATTTGACTATATTATCTGGCGATCGCTCCGTCATAGTCCCTCCCTGGAAACAACTCTGACTGAACTGGTATCATTTATCTCTGAGCAAGAATGTACTCAAGGGGAACTAAGTAAACTGATTGAATATTTACGCAAGTCGCGCTGCCTAATAATTTTAGATAGTGTCGAAACGATTTTAAAAAGTGGGTGTACAGGTCATTATCGCTCTGGGTATGAAAACTACAGCCAGTTATTTCAGTTGATTAGCGAAACCTCTCACTCAAGCTGCTTCATTCTCACGAGTCGAGAAAAACCCCCAGAAGTAGCAGCTTTTGAAGGTATAAACTCATCAGTACGATCGCTGCAAATATTGGGTTCAAAAGAAGCAGCTCAAGCACTGCTACAAACCCAAGACATATCAGGTTCAGTTGCACAAAAACAATTACTCAGTCAATATTATAGCTATAGCCCCCTAGCCTTAAAAATAGTCACTACCTCCATCAAAGACTTATTTGACGGAGACTTATCAGAATTTCTCGAACATGGCACCGTCACCTTTAACGGTATTCGCCGACTCCTCGACCAACATTTTCATCGTCTCTCTGAACTAGAGAAAAAGATTATGGTTTGGTTAGCGATTAACCAAGACTGGACAAATGTGCAACAGTTACAAACCAATATTATGCCAGCAGTTTCTAAGGCAAATTTGCTGGAGAGCTTAGAAGCTTTAATTTGGCGTTCCATAGTCAAGAAAAAATCAAGTATGTACACAATTGAACCTGTGGTGATGGAGTATACTCTCCACTACTTGATTGAAAAAGTTGTAGCTGAGTTAACTACTACCAATTTAAACTTCTTTGTTACTCATTTATTAATCAATACTACTGGCAAACGTTCCATCAAAGAACAGCAGAATAAGTCAATATTAGACCCCATTGCCAAACAACTAATAACTACATTCAGTTCTCGTCAAGCTCTCGAACAGCAACTTTTATTAATTTTAGACAAACTGCAAGTTAGTGAAACTACCTTATCTGGTTATGGGATTGAAAATTTGATTAGCTTGTGTATGAAGTTGCAGATAGATTTAATGGTGGATAACGTTTCTCACAAAAAAATAGACCCTAGTAAGTCTGCTAACTATTCCCAAAAACCAATTGAAGTATTAGCTGCAAATAACCCTAAATTATCCGAGTCTTGTGCAATAGTTCCCGGAAAACTTTGTCCTGCTACAACTCAAGCCAAGCAACAAAAATGCCATCAAAGTAGTGAGTATCAGTTTTTGGATGATGATTCTTGTATTTGCCCCCATGATTTTCTTCATCCTACTACCTCAAGTTGCTCAGAAACAATAAATCAACAATCTCAAAATATTTTAGATTGTCCGGTGCTGTTGGAAAAAATGTATTTGCCTACCTTGGGCAATATCTCTACTATCGCCTCTAGTCCGAATCGCAACTTTTTAGCGATCGCCGATAAATTGGCCAACATTCGACTGTTACCGATGGTTAAAGGCCAATCACATTTAACTCTAGAGGGTCATAGTCAAGAAATACGCGCTTTAGCTTGGAGTCCAAATGGAAACTTTCTGGCCACTGGCAGTGATGACCAAACAGTTAGGTTATGGGAGATTACTACAGGTAAATGTCTATACATTTTTCAGGAGCATACTGCTGCTATTGATTCGTTAGTGTGGAGCCAAAATGGTGAAACTGTTGTGAGTAGCAGTGACGATCAGACTATTAAGCTGTGGGATGTTTATACGGGCCAATGTTTACATACTTGGTCAGCAAATAACTTTTTTCCACCTGCTACTGACTCAGATTTACTATCGACTGATATGTTTGAATTTTTTGCTCCCTATTTCGGGATTGAATCTGCTGTTGATATGGGTATTAATGAGTTGAGTTTTGTGGCCTTTGAAACTTCTCCGTTGGAGTCTGAGTTGGAATCTGAGTCGATGATATCGTTTATGTTTAGATACAAAAGTTTGTAAAGTTATTTAATTTTTTTTATTAATAGCACTACGTTAATTGGTTAGGACATTTCTAAATCCTAGAACCCTTTAAAAGTCTGCTACTCCCTATTCCCTGCTCCGGTATACATATTTGTTTTTATATTTGAAATTTGTAACTAAGTTTACAAAACTTATAATTTATCTGAAACTGTTGCTAATTTTTAGCAACAGGATTATACTAAACTCAGTAACTACTTCTCTAGAAAAAAAAGTTTGACAGAGAGGTAGGGTGTATCTCTCTGCCAAGTTAATGATTATGTTCTCAGATTAGGGAACTTTAGCCAGTCAAAATAGGGAATTTTAATCCTTAAATTAGCTTGCTAATAGAACTAACCAAGAGATTGTTACTAACTTAAATGATTTCTACTTAATTAAATTAACAAACAATATGTTCAGGTGTTGCATCTACCTTGGAATTAGATATTGTTCATTTCCGAGAAACTTAAATTGATTGATAGTTTTAGCAGTAACTTTTAGTTTAATACGACTAAAGTATCAGGGGCCAGGAAATGATCTAGGTGGTATGCGCGCTCTTCTGTCTTGAGTAAGATTTGTTCATAAAGATAACGAGTAGCTCGATCACCTAAACTTTCAGCTTGTCCAGCTAAACGACGAAGTAGTTTGATTACTTCTTGCTCTGCTGCTAGGTCATGTTCGATCATAGCGCGACAGCTAAAACTGCCATCTTCTTCAGGAGTAAAGCAGCACATCTCGGCCAACTTGCTAAAGCTAGCAACAGGAATACCACCTAAACCATTTAAGCGTTCAGCTAGCTCGTGGACATGACCTTCAGTTTCTCCATAACTTTCTTGGAAAAACTGATGTACAGAGTAAAACTCAGCTCCCTCTACGACAAAATGATGTTTCTGATATTGAAGATACAGTGCTTGGAAACTGGCCAAAGCAATATTCATGCCTTCACAGACAGGAGTTGTTACCTCTTTTCCTAATCCAACTGGATTATCAGAAACTTCCCCAAATGCCTGTACTGGAGTTTGAGTCGCCATATTATCTATTCTCCTTTCAATTAACTTAGTTTATTGCTAGTTCATCTAGCTCGTTTATTGCTAACAGTTTTAAGTCTACCACAGTTAAAAGGGGAGTCAACTGGAGCTAAGATCGCAGATAGAAGATTTTATGAGTTAGCAAATTTTTTTAGCAAAACTATTGAGAATAGTTGGCAGCTACTGTATAGTTAAAAATATAGACTCACTGGTAGAAACATAGAGAACTGCCGGGGGGTTAGGGGAAAACTTAGTGCTAATAGATTGCAATTGAAAAAAAATGAGTACATTCGACCTCAGACCAGAAGGCTGCGAAATTTTACAAGTAAGTTGGGTAGACCGATGGCAAGTTTATAAACGTCTACAAGAATTAGATATTTACTGTTGGTGTGCAGTTGAACAGCCACTGCGCGTACAGCTAAAAGACGGAAATGAAGCCACTCAACTAGAAAGTGTCTTAAGACAATACACAGCTAATCGTCAAGAATTGGTGCAATTGTTACAACGCTGTTGGCAGGCTAGCTAATATGCTGATAAATACCACAAATTACTAAGGGGCAAAAGTAATGTATTTATCTGTAGAGATAGAGGACTTTTACCAGTAAGTTAAACCAGCCCCAAGCCACAAAGATAACCACTAACAAAAACAACCAACAATGTCTAAATCCAACAAGCAAATCACAAAATTTAGCCTAGAGGGACAAATCCAAGAAGTTACTATCAAAGACGGTTACAAACTTAAATATGTTGAGGTTGCAACACCAGCAGGGAATAATTATACCGTGAAAATCGCGAAGCATTTACGAGAAAATTTGTCATCAGTATTAATACCAGGTTTAGGGGTAAAAGTCACTGGAGAAAGAAAGGTCTACCGGAAAACTGGGGAAGAAAAGCTAAAAGCATATAGCATTATACCAGATGTTATTCAAAGTAAAACAGTACCATGTCAAAAGAATTCTTTGGAATTAATTGAGAATTTATCTAGTGAAGTGATAGAACTTCAATTACCAGAAGAAGTAGATAGATTATCAACAGTTGCGGTAGAAAAGTTGGAACCTCCCCATGATGGCGAACATATTTGTAAAAAATCTCAAGAGGGAACCGAAGGTACTTCTAAATGTGCAAGGAAAAAAGCTCATATTTTAGTGTGTCAAAAATCTGATTGCCAAAAACGGGGTGCAAGTAAAGTTTGTAAGGCATTATCAGAAACTCTAAGCGATCGCGGCTTAGAAGACCAGGTTACGATCAAGAAAACTGGATGTCTGAAAAAGTGTAAGGCAGGCCCTAATCTAGTAATTATGCCTAATAAAGCTCGTTACAGTCGGATTAAGTCCGCAGAAATTCCTGACGTTATCGAAAAACATTTTGCTCTGTAAAACTAAAACAATAGCTTCCTTATTTCTAGTAAGTTTCTCTAATTCCAATCTCCTCTAGGAGATTGGAATCCTACTGCTGTATAGTTGTAAGAAAGAATCAAAATAGTGTAGGGTGGAGAAGAAAAAGTAATTTCCATCTGATCCGATTTAATTTCACACAAACAACTAAATTAACAGTAAATAAGGAAGCCCAAAAAGTGTCACAAACAAAGCCAACTATTCTAGTTACTGGGGGAGCGGGATATATTGGTTCCCATGCAGTGCAGGCCCTCAAAACTGCAGGTTATGAAGTAGTCATACTCGATAACCTGGTCTATGGACATCGGGACATCGTGGAAAATGTCCTAAAAGTAGAAATGATTGTGGGGGATACGAGCGATCGCGTCCTACTGGACAAAATTTTTGCTACGCATAACATAGCAGCAGTTATGCACTTTGCTGCATATATTTTTGTTGGCGAATCAGTCAAAGATCCCCAAAAATATTACCATAATAATGTACTCGGCACACTCACATTATTAGAAGCGATGCTCGCAGCATCCGTGAAAAAATTTGTTTTCTCCTCAACTGCTGCTATTTATGGGGAACCGGAAACCAGTCCAATTCCCGAAGACCATCCTAAAAATCCAATTAATCCTTATGGCGCAAGTAAGCGGATGGTAGAGCAAATACTTTCAGATTTTGAGGTTGCTTATGATTTCAAGTCAGTTTGTTTTCGCTATTTTAACGCAGCAGGCGCACATCCCAATGGTTTAACCGGAGAAGATCATCATCCAGAAACCCATCTTATCCCACTGACATTATTTGCAGCATTAGGTAAACGCGAGTCGATATCCATTTTTGGCACAGATTATGCGACACATGATGGTACTTGTATTCGGGATTATATTCATGTTTGTGACTTAGCAGATGCTCATGTGTTGGGGCTAGAGTATTTATTGAATGGTGGCAACAGCGAAATCTTTAATTTGGGCAATGGTAATGGGTTTTCCGTTAGAGAGGTAATAGAGACAGCTAAAAAAGTAACCGGGAGAGAATTTCCAGTGGTAGAGTTAGAACGTCGCTCTGGAGATGCGCCGATTTTGGTGGGAAGTAGTGATAAAGCAAGGAAAGTATTAGGTTGGTCTCCCAATTATCCAGAGGTTGAAGAAATTGTTACTCACGCTTGGCAATGGCATCAAAAGCGACATGGGAAACTGGAGGGGTGACAAGTAGGGATTGTGGGAAGTGTGGGGGATGGGGAGATGGGGAATTGGCATTAGTGAGTAATTATACTTACAAAAAATGCTATTTTATATAGTAGCACGAAAAACTCATATCAGACTCAACTAGAAACATAAATTTACAAAAATTCACCTGATTTATGTAAATTTACTGAGGCAAATTGAGCTGATATTTCTGATAATAAAAATGTTGAGATTAATTATGTAAAACTTACAATCAAGTTAGTATAAGTTGGAGATGAAAAGAACGTAATTGTTTATGAAGTCTAGATAATCAGAATAATAATTGACGAATACAGAATCAAAAAAGATTTTGATGTCACTGTCCCCATATATTTAGTTAGTCTCATCAAAGATAGTTTTTTCTAGTTCAAATCATGGCCGAATTCTGGCTAAGATTCTAGATTTTTGAGAGGTTAATCAAATGAATAAAATGTTGCCTATCCAAACAATAGTATTTGTTGATGCTGGTGTTGATAACTATCAACAATTATTGGATGGTGTTGTGGCTGAGGCTCTACCATTCGGGATCGATACTGCCAGGGATGGTGTTGAGCAGATAGACCGAGTTTTACAAGAATATCCACAGGTTAAGACTGTTCATATTATTTCTCATGGTTCCCCTGGTTGTTTGTATCTGGGCAACAGTCAATTGAGTTTAGGTACTCTGGAGCATTATGCTAGTGAACTGCAACGGTGGAATATTGATAATCTCCTGCTTTATGGTTGTAATGTGGCTGCCGGAGATGCGGGGGCTGAGTTTGTGGCTAAGTTGCGGGGTTTGACTGGGGCTAATATTGCTGCTTCGGCGAGTTTGACTGGAGCTGCAGTTAAGGGTGGTAATTGGGAGTTGGAGGTAA
>JASJEE010000064.1 GCA_030064835.1 Microcoleaceae cyanobacterium MO_207.B10
CTAATTTAGATATTAAAAATCATCTAACGGTATTTATGAATCCCAGGGTGTCATATCAGCATAAACGCGCCATTCGCTGACTTTATTTCCAGTCATCCGGTAAACATCACAGCAGGAAATGGTAACATTCTTTTTACTAGGAACTAATTCATAGTAAGCATCCATTTCTAGTGTAACAATATCGGAATCCTGCCATAACTTCCTGGGTTTGTGACCAGAAAATATGCCTTTTGTTTTGAATACTGTTTTGAAGAAATTAACCACTGCTTCCGGACCATGAACTGGATCAGCAGAACCGACTTTGTAATATATATCATCTGTCAGGTATGTTTTAACTTTTTCCCAGTCCTGAGCCATAATATTCTGGGAGAGTTCGCCCACTGCTTGCAACTGAGCTGAGGATTTTTCTGTAGGGGGAACTTCTCCACTACCAATCGGCCATCGGGGTCCGTCCGCAGACCATTTAGGACCATATCCTTGAGCTACTCGTTGTTTTGCCTCTGGATGTTCTGCAAAATGGCGACGCATGGTTCCTGGTGGGATTAATTTTTTACCTTCAGCTAATGTCAAAATTGAGGCTGACGGAGGAACAGGAATACTAGCATCGAATACAGGATTCACATCCATAAAAATTCGCAGTTCTGAGAATTTATTGCCCTCAACCCGGAAAATGTCAAAACAAGGAAGTGAAACCATTGAACCATCTTTGCGCCAGTAGAGAACATCCATTTCTACAAATACTACATCCCCTACTTCCCACATCATTTTAATTTCGTGGTATACTGCATTAATCTGACTGAAGAAGTTATCTGCTGATTTTCTGATTGATTCTTTATCTAAACAGACATCAAAGTTACCAAACTGATATAGGGGTTTGTCTGTGAAGAATGTAATAAATCCTTCGGAATCAAATGCTTCTCCCCTTGAAAATAGACGCTTTACCAAGTCTGTATTAGTACCAGGAAATTGTTCGCTACCTGCCATTCCTTCTGCTTCCAGCTTTTCGGCTGCTAATTTTGTATTGATAACTGCTTGTCGCACAGCTTGAACTATTGTATTGTGAATTTCTGCTGCTTTAGTCTGACCCTGTTCATTTATTGGTCGCCAATCTACAGTATAAGTGACAATCACGGGGTCGTCAGGATTCTCACTTACTGGTTCTACGACTGCGTTAACTGCATCTCCTGTAAATAAAGAATTATCTACTAGCTGATGGCGGATAATTTTGGAGCCGTCATCAATAGTTATTTTTTCCTTCACATTCATCCCCATAGCGTTCATGTGGCGCATGATACCATCGTTGTACCTTTCTAGAACTTGGCAATTACTTGCTTCCATATTGTAACGTTCTGGGTGTTCAGTTTTGTCTCGCAATACGTACCAAACTGTTGTTGCAGAGGCGTTTACAGGAGTGCTGTAAGTTGTATAAATCATAGATTCTCCGTCTTGGTAAGAGTTCTTGGTTAAATACTTAGCAAATGTTGCTTCTGGATACTTAAATGCAGTTCCAGTTACTTTATTGTAGTCTTGCTGTGCTTGTTTAAACAGCTTTTTCACGTTACGGGTGGCTTGGTTAAATTCTAACTGTTCTCCGTTGGGTCCTTTGCAGTAGAATAATGCCCAGCCTTCAAATTCACCCCACTCTGTAGGTTCTTGACCTGCTGCTAATAGTTCGGGATCGTTCCAAAATTTGATTGAGCTATATTTACGAGCAACTTCCCTTTTTTCAGCAGCAGATTTGACTCTAATTACTCGATTAAAGGTAACGTTGGTAATACCTCGTCGATGACATTCTGCCTCTAATTCTTGGGCAAAATCATTTAGATCCACGTCTTCTTTGACGTGAAAAGAGAGGTGCATAGCATTCACATGACCTATTTGGGAGGGAACGCTTTTAATTGGTTTCGGGGGTGAGTTAGGCTTTGTACCGTCTTTGAAGTAAATTAGTTCTACTACTGCGTTACCAAAGGAGATGAATTTAACGTCTAACTTATCTTCACTATCTCTGATATTTGGGACTTCTAGAGCTTTTAACGAGACACCGTAGGAAAGCGCATCAAGTTCCTCTTTTTGAAATAGAGTATTTTGAGATGTATCTCCTACTAAATCTTGTTCTCCAACTGCTACTTTTCCACCCAAAACTTCGGTATAAAATTCCAGAGATTTGTCGAAGTCGCTAACTGTTACTCCAATGTGTTGGATACCTTGCAACCAATGATTTATGCCTGTAATGGCACTGTGTAATTTATGATTTATTGTGGCTTCTGGAAATTCAAAGGATGTGCCTGTTGCTTGATTATATTCCTCCTGAGCTTTTTTGAATAGTGTTTTCACATTGCGGGTGACTTGGTTGAATTCTAACTGTTCTCCGTTGGGTCCTTTACAGTAACATAATGCCCAACCTTCCATGTCTCCCCAATGGTGAGATTTCCCTGCTGCTAATGTCTCTGGTTCGTCCCAGAATTTAAAGGAGTTGTATTTGCGTGCAACTGCTCTTCTTTCTGCTTCCGATCTAACGTAGACGACCCGATTAAATTTTACCTCAGTTAAGCCTCGTTTTTGACATTCTGCTTCCAGTTTCTCAACAAACTCATTTAGATCCACATCTTCTTTGACGTGAAAAGACAAGTGCATGGCGTTGACATGACCTATCTGGGAAGGTATACTGCCTATTGGTTTGGGAGAATTTGGCTTGTCACCATCTTTGAAGTAAATCAGTTCTACTACTGCGTTACCAAAGGATATGAACTTAACGTCTAGTTTGGCATCCCCATCTCTCAGATTAGGAATTTCCAATGCTGCTGGAGATACTCCTTGGGCGATCGCGTCTAATTCTTCTTTTTGGAAGAGATTATTCTGCATTGAGTCGCCAGTTAAGTCGTGTTCTCCAACTACAACTTCCCCCCCCAATACTTCCGTATAGAATTCTAATGATTTATCTAGATCACTGACTGTAACCCCAACGTGCTGTACTCCTTGCAACCAATGACCCAGACCAGTAATTGCAGAGGGCAATTTACCGTTTGTGGTCTCTACCTTACCGTTTGTTGTAGGGTTAATTGTGGACAAAGTATTGTTGAGCATTAGAGATACCACGTCCTGTTTGAGTTGGTTAGCTGCCCCTATTTTGGTTATGAGGTTGGCTACTTTGGCGCTCCTTTGACCAGCTAAGGTCATTTGACCTTCGTATACAAAGGTGTAAGTTTTTGTCTCTGGAAATGGCTTAAAATCTTTGATATATTTAGGATGCTCTTTTACTGCTTGTTGATATTCTGGCGATTCTAAGAGCAGTTCAATATCTAAACGATTCCAGAAACCTATTTCTAAGGCCGCCTGATATTGTAATTCTGGTGGTTCAAAGTGAGATACTCCTGCTGCTGGCGGTCTGGTATTATCAACTTCATCAAATAAATGCAGCCTGAGTTTGACAACACGCTCATTTTGTGCTAATTTAGGAGCAAATTTTTCTTTGAGATATTGGCGAAATTCTTCTAGACTTACAAGATCAGCTTTCCTAATCATGCAGTGATACTTGAGAGCGCCTACCTTGCCATTAGGCTCGCCATTTTCTATACAGTCTACATAGGTAATTGAGTTACCATAGCTAGTAGTGTATCCGATCGCTTTACTAAATATATTATACTCATCATCCATGAGGATGGATGCAGCCTTGAACCAAGTTTGACGGTCTACTGCTGTTTTAAAAGTTAATTCAGCGATCGCATCAAATTGTTCTTCTGGAGCGGAAGCGTTAACCAGATCACCAAAATTAGGCCACAGTCCCCCTTCATTATGAGTTATATGAAATTGCCAATATTGATATTGACCAGGCAACCTGGCACATACTGGTCCGTGAACGTTTTTCCAGTAGTTATAGAATTTTTCTAAGCTAATTCCTTTTCTTTTCCAAAGGTTAAGATAAAAGGTAACTTGTGCTTCTTTGTCCCGAAGTGAATAATCTGCTTTTCTCACGGCTACCCTTCTTTGTGCTTGACCACGGGGTTCATTAATATTGATTTTTTTACTTATGGTACCCTGATTTTGTAGATTCATCACTGCCTCTGTTAATGAGCTAACAAGGTTACAACTTGGATTGAATTTTGACTTTCTCAGGGAGTTCTTGAGGATCTTGAACTCCCTCTTGACTCATTGTATGAGGAGTCATTTTAAGTTGTAATTAACTTCAGTAGTGATTCTGGAGCAAATACATCACGATAGAATGTTAACTGTTCGGTCTTGAGGTAGCACGCACCTCTGTGACCACGCCTCACCCAAGTAACATTTCCCTTAGCTAGAGTTTCGTTAGTTTCGTCATCCACACATTTCCATTCAAAATATGTATGTTCTCCAAAGAACATTACTATCGGCCAACACATTGTTACTCCTGGTTGAGCAATTAATGCCCACCAATGTTGTTCTCGCTCTTTCTGTTGCTCTAACCCGCGATAGGGTCCGTCTTGGCAGAAGTAAACTAGATCGTCACGATATTCACCTGTTAAGATATCACCTCGCCCCTGACGTAAAGCTTCGCAATGAGTAGGCCACCAGTCTTTATTTTCTTGTTCGATCTGTTCTAATGTATAGTCAACTCCAATTTCTGGCAATACTGGCTCTTTCATTGCCACTATTTTTTCAGCTTCTTCGATTAATTTCTTGGCAGCATTGGGAGGAACTGGGTAGGCCCGAGAATAATCTGCTGATAAGTCTTTATAGTAGTTGGTGCGCTTAATCATTTTTGAATTTTGGTTATTTGTAGGGTTTTGAGATTCGGTAGAGTCAGAGGTCAAGTGTTGATTTAGCATCAAAGATACTATATCTTGTTTGAGCTGGTTGGCTGCTCCGATATCAGTGATCAACTGTGCTACTGAGGAACTGCGTTGACCACCTAGTGTCATTTGGCTTTCATAGACAAAGGTGTAAGCACTTCGTTCTGGAAAAGGCTTAAATTCCTTGACATATGCTTGACTACCTTTAGCTAGGGATTGATATTCTGGGGATGCCAAGAGGATCTCTAAATCTAACCGGTTCCAGAAAGCTATTTCTAGGGCTGCTTGATACTGTAGTTCTGCTGGTTCATAATGAGATACTCCACCTGCATCTGGTCTACTGTTATCAACTTCTTCAAACAGATGCAGTCGTAACTTCACTACGCCATCCATTTTGGCTAGACTAGGCACAAATATATTTTTGTAGTATTTGCGAAACTCTTCTAGGCTAACACCGTCTGCTTTTCTGATCATACAGTGATATTTTTCTATCTCTGTAATATCGTTAGGCGCTCCGTTTTCTATTCTATCAACATAGGTGATCGAGTTGCCAGGGTTGGTGTTGTATCCGATCGCCTTACTGAAGATATTATGTTCATCATCCATGAGGATGGCTGCAGCAGTGAACCAGATTTGACGTTCTTCTATACTTTTGAATGTTAATTCCGCAATTCCATCAAATTGCTCTTCTGGGGTTGAAGCATTTACCGGATCTTCTAGAGTCGGCCATATCCCTCCATTATTATGACCTACATGAAGTTGCCAATATTGATGCTGACCTGGTAATCTTGCACATACTGGTCCATGAACATCTCTCCAGTAGTCGTCAAATAGTTCTAGAGTGATTCCTGGTCTTTTCCACAGGAGGACGTAGAAACTAACTTGCCCTTCTCTATCGCGGCTAGAAAAGTCTGCTTTTTCCCCCTTTCTGATTGATAGCATAACTACCTTACCTTATTTCTTGTCTTTAGTTCTATGCTCAGTCTTTTGTTATGCTTGGGATGCTGGCTGTTCTACTAAACTTACCCAAACTTACCCATGCAAGATAGGCACGAGCTTTGGAGCTAGCTTCCTGCTTTGCTGATGCAATACTGCGCAAACACATCAGACGACTGACCGCAGTCTTTAATTTTTATTCTCCACAGGCTGAAAATCAATCGCCTGATCATTTGAATTCAGTAGTTAGCCCTACATTTCATTTAAGGCTCCGAAGCAACCAGCAGCTTTATTAAAACCTGCATATACACACATAAATAGTAGTAATTCTTCTATTTCTTCCTTAGTTGCACCTTGTTTCATTGCCATATCTACATGAGCTCGAAAAGGGCTTCCCGGTCCCACCTGATCTTGATTAGCTACGTCTATTGCTACTGTAATCAAGGCTTTGGTTTTTTGATCTATTAATGGTAGACCCCAAGCCTCTCCAGCTACACGGGTGCAAAAATCACCAAATTTTGGGTTAATGCTGTTTAATCCTGCTTGCAGGTCTTTGTCATCTAGGACTGCATTTTTGTATTCCATAGTTATCTGGTTAATTTCTCAAGCCTACAGTTATTTCTTTAATTTGTAAGGATTGCGATCGCTGCTCCCCTTCAAATATATTCATGTAATTTTGGCTTTTCTTGACATCTCCAGCGGTTGAAACACCCTGGAGATGTGGTTAGTCCACCACAAATTGGATCAATCCACATTGGCTTAAAGCCTGTCAACAGACTTCTATAATCCTCAGCATAGACCTAAACCTAGCTGTGAGATTACCTTTTTTTGTAACTTTCACGATAGGAATCTTTTTCTTTCCATGTAGACAGGTTATCATTCTCTTTGTACTTTTTTTGATTTAAAAAAATTATATATATTTTTTTTTTTTTTTGATTAGCTTATGTTTTATGGGGGACACTCTTGTCTATCGGCCTATCCACTGGATTAATGTGTTTCAGGATACACTCTTAACAATTTAGGCATATTTTAGTTAATACCAGTTTGAAAAAATCCATGCCCCTGCCTCCGCGAGGGGTATCCAGCGGGGGAATGTTACAAATAAATTGGATAATTGAAAAACATAATTCAGAGATTTATATCTGATTAAGATTTATTCCCTACCTGCAACCTACCACCTAAAACCTAGAAATTCATTTGTAGCAAACATTTATCAAATTGGTATAACTGATTAGTATCTTGAGTAATAAATAAACCCACAAAAATTATGAAGTCAGAAGTATGATTTTACTTCTGACTTCGGGCTAGCTTTACAGATATAAATGTCCTAAAAATCTACTGAAGTTCTAATACCACCAATAACTATATTGTCATTATCATGATCTTGGTTAGGAGAAGTAATCCAGATCACTGAAGGTGTAATGGCAATATTGTCATTGATTCGGAACTTATAATAACCTTCTATATGTAAAGAAGTATCATTTTCAAAAGTCCCAACCCATTCTCCATTAGTTCTTAAACCAGTTAATGTAGGTTCCATACCTAAGATTAATCCTCCTTGGTCTCCCCGTTGAAACAGATCCGGGAATGCAGCTTGAACAGACCAACTCCAAATTTTAGCGTCCCCACGATTAATTAACCTGGCATTAATATATGTGCCAACTCCACCAATTAAGACACCAGGGAAAACTTCATAGTAACCACTAATTGTATAAGCATTACTAGCAACTTCTGAAGCATCTGGGAAGAAAATTCCTGCATCATCAAATTTATTAGCTAGGGATGTACCGATAAACCCATTACCTCGGAAAGGTTGACCATTATGAAAGCCAAAGTTACCACAAGATGGTGGCGTTAATGGATTATCTACAGGACAAAAGGAAGTGCCAAAATAACCGTGCTGATAAACTAATTGCACGAATAACTTCGGGTTAGGAGCGTAGTTAAAAATGAGATTAGCGACGTAATCTCCATTAAATAAACCTCTGTCGTCACCAGGACTATCTGCAAATGTAGCTAAATAGGTTCCACTTAAAACAGCACCATCAAAAATTTCATAAAACAGTGCTAAACCAGCTCCTGCTCCAAGGTAGAAAACAGGAGGAGTTTCTGCAAAAGCACTAACGGGACCTTGACCAGGTGTATAGTAAGGAACAAATTGACGGAGGAATAATTGGTTAAAAACAAACCTGTTAGCTAGGATAACATTTGCAGCAAATTTCTGAGTAATGGGAAATCGGTATTCCAAACCAATGAGTCTTACTATGTCGTCGGTATTACCAGAACCTTGAACGTCCGTTGCACCCTCTCGCGTCGCTCCTACTATTCTTCCTTGGTTGGTTACTGCTAAATCTTCGGAACGTTCGCTATTTACAATCCCCATCGCAGTGATTAATTGATCCTGTCCGGTAAAACTGGTTATATGAGCTATGTAGGCATTATATTGATATGTAGATTGAGGGTCTCCTTCGGCTTCAAAATAATTGGATAATTGAGTCCTGATACTTCCGAATAATATACTGGTTGTAGAAAACTGGTTAGCTTCCAATTCTGCAGTTCGGGCTTCTAAAGCATCTATACGACTTTTGACATTTGCTAGTTCAATGGCAAAATCTTCTTGTAGCCTTTGGAGAATACTTAAATCGTCTTCTGTCACTAAATCCGCAGTTGAGGCTGCAATCAATTCGGTAATTCTGTCCAAGCAAGCATTTAATCCCGCAGCAAATTCATAGCGGGTCATGGCCCGATTTCCTTTGAATGTCCCGTCAGGATATCCCGCAATACAACCATAACGTTCTACTAATGATTGCAAGGCTTGAAATGCCCAGTCTGTAGGTTGAACGTCGGATAATTGAGAAACTGAGGTAACTTGCCCCATGGGGTCTGATTCTGCTTCAGATGCGTTTTGTTCGGGCGAAGCTATGGGGTCATTTTCTGGACTAGTAGTGTCAGTTTTTGGGTTAGCAGGTGGGTTTGTTTTGTTCTCAACTGGAGTGAGAGTGGTTTTGGTTTCTATATCTGAGACTTTTGGTTGAATGCTTTGGGGTGTTGTAGATGTTGGGACGATCGCTTCTGGTTGAGATAGTTGGGCAACGGAGGGGTATTCTGGTTTAGCAATTGTAGAAGCAGATGTGGATATTTCTGGGACTGTGGTAAGAATTGGCTTTTCATTTTCACTATTGTAGTTAGGGTTGAATGATTGAGTTATTTGGGGATAATTTTGAGATTTTTCAATCCCTTTTTCTACCTTTGCATTTGACCCTTTTTCTGCTATGGTTGTAATTTTATATGGTGAGAAATTTTTGGAAAAGGTCGATGATTTTATAGTTTCGGAAATTTTTGTTTCTAAAAAGGGGGGGGGAGCGGCGATCGCATTGTCTGTATTAACCACTTTTCCCTTTTGTGTGGTTCCGTAAGGATTATTTTTTAGTCCTAGTTCTAAACTAGTCCACTGCTTTTGAGTGGGCTTGACTTGAGACAACTTACTGATGACAGGATAAGATGAACTTGTATCAGTAGGAATGGCTGTTGCTCTAGAAGCAAGGGTTGCTAAAGAAACAGCAGATATTAAAGATGTGGAGAAAACCTTGCTTGTGTTCCTAAAATTCATCGGATACTTTATTTTTTTAAAGTAATGTTCAGCACTCAACAAGTTTTACAGTGAGCTACACAATTATCACAGAAGCTTAACAACTAATTTATTTTTTTTACAAAAGTTTACATATTTTTCAGAAAAAATACTCCTGCTTTTTATTTGTATTTTTCTGTATTACAGAACTTTTGAATATGGTGAGGTACAGTAATAGTAATGAGTGAATAAATAATATAGAATCCGGGTAATTAGTTATCGTATCGCGCTTAGAGTCAGGAGACGCGGAAACGCGGAAACGCGGAGACAGGGAGAAATAAAGGATTTGAATAGCATGAATTTTTAAATTCGTATTCAATATAACATTTGTATTAACTAGAAGTAATGAGTGCGATTACTCTATAACCGGATTTTATATAAAACAATCTATCATAGGCGATCGCTAGACCCACAACAAGAACTTAGTGATTTGGCAAAAATCAAATTGTTATTAATTATGAAAAATTTAATTTATTAACTACTATGAAAGCTTACAGCGCTTTTGCTGATTGATAAACCACATCGTCACAACCAAAACCTTGTAGGGAACTTCCATGGAACGTCCCTACTGTGGTCTACTGAAATGAAAACCGCTGTAGGTAGTGCATCAAGAAAGTGTGAGAATGGTAAGATGAATGTTTTCCCTAAATAGTTGAAAGTATTATCGGTACTAAGATTTAATCCTAAATTTACCTATTGGGTAAATTTAGGATGAAGATGAATTTGATTAAATGTTGTAATCTAACTAAACAATGGGATCTTGAGCTTGGAAAACTACTTCAACGTCGTCTATTAGGTTAAAGAATTCAATGTTTTCTACAATAGCTAGGGGTTGTGGTTGTGGGTTTGCAGGGTTGATAGTACCTGGTTCTACTAAATTTTGCCTCCGCAAATAGATTGCTGTGTTACGTCCACCTTCTGGAATTAGTTTCAGGTCTTCTACAGAGTTTACTTGTCCTGGAATCAGAACTACAATTTTATCAACACCTTCTTCAAAATCAGCAACAATATTTGGCCTAGCTGGAGGTGCCCCAGTCGCAGTAACCCAAAACTCATCTGCTCCCGTACCACCAAACATAAAGTCATTGTTCCCTCCAAACAGGATATCATCTCCTTCTTGACCAATGAGAAAGTTGCTACCACGATTCAATTTGGCGGAATTGATAATGTCATTACCCTGACCACCAACAAGAGTATCGCGTATAGTTCCTTCTATACTATCGTCACCTCTGCCTCCTTGAACTACATTATTACTAACAGAGGTCAGCTCAGAAGCCAGAATTACATCATTACCATCACCAGCTAATACTAAATCTGCTCCACTAGGTACTCCTGGAACAATAACATCATCATCTGGAGAACCAAATATGGTTTGGTTGGGAGGGACAACAGACATAGCAATCACATCTACTGTTTCTTGTCCCAAGTTAGCAATGGAGAAAGGTTGACCTGCTGCAACGTAAGCAAAAGTATCTGGACCAACTATTTGAACTTCTCCATTAATCTGTATAGAGAGGGTTCCAGTTTTGACATAGAAAGACTCTTGATTATTACTGACTATTGGTGTTGGAAAACCATCTGTAACTTGACTTTGGGTTATTTTCTCTTCTGCAACTTTGCTAATTTGACCACGAATCTCTCCAGGGTTAGGACTACCTACTGTATGAGCCTGAACATAAAGTTCGATCTGCTCTCCTGGTTGAGCTTGTTCAAGTTGAGTGATAAAATCTGCTAATGGTTGAGTCATTACCATTAACCCACCATCTGCTCTTGGGATTGGTAGCATTTGTGGCTCGTCTAAACTCCATTCTCCTGTGAGAGTTTTGGAGCCATCTGGGTTAGGAGTGATTTGCAAGTCATCATCTGTTAATTGAGGAATTAACATACCATTAGCTTGTCCAAAAACATTAAAAGCATGAGAACCATTTTCCTCTGCCATTCCTGAGTGGATATGAATATCAGTGACATCATCCAACGGATTAGGGGTTTCCAAACCAGTAAAGTCTAAACCTGTTATTGTTATTTGGTATGTCAGGGCATCTCTAGCTTCATTAAGTTCAAAAGTGGCCAAACCATAAGCAGGTGACGTTGTGGGAGGTACAACCCCACTGCCAGTTAAGGCTGCTTGGAATGCAAGAGGTAAGTTTGATTCAATAGTTGATTGGGAAAAATTTGCTGTCTGAGGTGGGATAAATATCTCAGCATATTTGAATTCATTGCCTGATTCTGGAAAGTCAACCAAGGTTGTTCGTAGATTCCCAAATGGTCCAGTTTCTACAGGACGTTCTTCAAAGGCATAGGTATTGAAACCTTCCACCTGATCTAAGGTTTCTAATATAGCGAGGAATTCAGGGGAGGCATTTGGTGGCGCTACAATAATATGAGGTGGTGTACCTGGTGGTGGTTCATAATTTAAGTCATAGCCAAATATTGGGGCTACATTAGCTTGGAAAAATGGCTGTTCAGTGGTCTGGATACCAAATTCGATGACTGGTGCAGTTTCTGGAAATGGTGGGATGGGAATTTCCTGTGCTCGGTCTTCTGGAGTGACAAGTCCCTGTCCATTCTCTTGACTCAGATAAGCAAAGAAACTATCTAATCCAGCTCCAGTAGTTAAGGATAATAATCTTGCTCCTGGGTTGGGGCCTGAGAAAGATACTGTTGAGTCAAGGTTACTGTAATAGTGGGGCCTGAATCTACTACCAAAAACAACTGTTCCTTCTGGTGCTAATAGGGAGAATGACTCAGGAGCTAAAGTTAACCCTGCTATTTCTAATTCTTCAGATGTATAACCAAATGAGCCATCTGGCTTTGGAGGCAGAGGGATTCCACTTTCTAATAGTCCGGCTTGATTACCTGCTGTAAACTGAATTTCTCCATCAGTTACATACCAGATTTCGTGTTCCCAGGGATGCCAGTGTCCTGGGGGTCCGCCTCCTATTGGGAGAAAGAAGTCAAAGACGTTAAACCCTTGATTGGTTTCTCCTGAGTCAGCATATATGGTGTATAAATCCCTGGAAGAATAGTAAGCTGGACGAGTGGGATCATCTTGTCCTACGATCAAAAAATCTACTGCACTGGGATCGGTTGGTGGTTGAATATTGTCAAAGAAACTACTGATTGCAGATTGTCTAGACTCAAATGAGCTATCCTGGCTAGCAGTTATTAGATTTAGATCGGGTGGAGTAGATATTTCTTCATTAGTTATGGGAGGAGGAGGCAGTGGTGGACTAGCTTGACTTTCATCTATTGGAAAAGTATCTTCTATCAATTGGCTAACTCGTTGATATTCTTCACGTTGCTCAGGAGTTAATGAGTTTAAGATTGTTGGAACAGGGTGAGTCATTAGAATCAGTAGATATTTTTATTACTAGAGCTATGTTTGAGAATACTTAATATCGCTGAAAATACAAAGCTTTTTGACTTATTTGCCAGTCGAAACTAATGTGCAAGTTAGTACAAAAAAATTTCAGCAGAGCATTAATGTAGTGCATCCTCACTATAAAATCTGCAATTGGCAAATTTTATTTTTTTTCAGTGACATAGATTGATCTATAAATCAGTTTAGATCAATTTTGACTTCAATAGTTTGTAAAAATTTATATTTTTTGAAGTTATGCTAATTTTTATAAACTCTTTGTGATGTTTTTAATTACGGGAATTAAGGTACAATATACTAAGTATCTCGTCACAAAGCAATTGACAGCGCTTCCTGTTGTTATGAGGTTGACTAACGTAGAATAACAGCACTTAGCAAACCAGTTTTTTACAGCGCTTTTGCTGATTGATAAACCACATCGTCACAACCAAAACCTTGTAGGGACGTTCCATGGAACGTCCCTACTGTGGTCTACTGAAATGAAAACCGCTGTAAATGTTGAGGATTCATTAATTTGAGTGCAAGGGAGATGATTGTATCAAGCATTTCTGTTGTGGTGGGAGAAAAACTACGTAAAAAAGATTTCAGTTGTTACCACCATAATTCAACGGGATGTGTTTCAGGAGAGTATGGAGAGGAGATAAACGCCCGGACTTTATCTCCCAAGGAATTGATATTTTCTGGTTCAGATGTGCTGCAACTATTTTTTCTCGGAGAGCTGTTGAATATGATCTTATAACTATATGATCAAATTCTTCTTTCTAAGTGTACCTCATAACTTCGGAAACTGCTGTAATTGTGCAGTTCGGCAGTCAGCAGTCAGAATAGTTGATAATATTTTACATTTTCAGTGAACTTGGCGTTGAATTTTGGCTATATAAAATTAGGTGGTGGTGCATAGTAATGGTAGAGAGAGTCTGGGGAGATGGGGAGATGGGGAGTGTGGGAGAAATTAAAAAATATATATCTTCACCATTACCATGCAGGACTACCTAAAATTAAAAATATCCTATGGGATATAAATTATAGATCATTGAGAAAATATATAGTTTTGTATGGTTTGAAACAGTAGTGATTTAAGATAGTTTGTGGTGTAAAAGTTTTGTATTACTGCAAAAAATAAAGTACAGTATCGCTACCGAGTTCTTGATTACTAAATTAACAAAATCACAGCACTTATTACATTGATGAAGTGCAGTAGGCGGTCGCGGAACCTGGTGTTAGGAGTACCGGTATTTTATCTTATATCTGATGTACTTTGAAAATGAGTCAGTTCTATTTAGAACAAGGAATAATTGAATTATGGCATTAAGAGACGCATACATTATTGGTCAAGAAAACTTTGACGCTTGGAGCGAAGGATTCGATCCAGAAGGTTATTTAAAAGTTTTACCTCATCCTGATGTGAAAGTGCCTTTTAACGATCCTTATCAAGCTTGGCAAGAAGGTGAACCGGGAAACTACTTTACAAGTTGGGGAGCAGACCAGGTACTGGATGTTACCCTGAGCCAAGAGGATATAGAAGAGATCCAAATTGATGGCTTGGGAATTCTGCAAGCAGGAGACGGCTTAATCCCGTGGCTGAACAACGAAGCAACTCCCTATGAATACCTTAGAGGTTATAACGGTACAATTCCCGGCCCAATGTTAATTGTAGAACCTGGGGACAGGCTGGAAATAGAACTGCAAAATGACTTAGATCAAGTTACTAACTTACATACTCACGGACTTCATGTGTCACCTTTGGGTCATGGAGACAATGTTTTATTTCCACTAGAACCTGGAGAAACATGGGATGTGGAAATTGATATCCCTGAAGACCATTTTATCGGACTCGACTGGTATCACCCTCACCTCCACGGTCTCACAAACGAACAAGTGGCTTCAGGAGCTGCGGGTCTATTAGTGATGAACGCACCAAGCGATCTGCCAGACCTGGAAAAGTGGGACCCCACAGAAAGACCCATGTATTTCATGGCTATAAATACTTTTGGGATTCAGCAACAAAACCGACCGGGGTCTGCAAACGATCCTCTTAACCAGTCAGATATAGAACTTCCTGCGGGTACGCCTATTGAAGTTATAGATCGGGAAAATGGCCAGCCAGTTTATGAACTTTCTGATGCAGTTTTTGGCGGTTGGAATGCCAAACCCATAAGTTACGACCCCGCCCAACCAACAGGAAATCCAGAACAATTTTTGTCAGAATACGGTGGTGGTGGTTTAGCAGAACCGACAGAAAACGTTATTCATACTGTTAACGGACAGTATAACCCTACCATTGATGTTGAAACCGGAGAATGGAACCTGTTTTCATTCGCCAACATGGCCACGAATACTTTTCATGTGGTGCAACTGGTTAAAGAAGAAGGAGAAGAAATTATACCACAAGAAGTGTTTTTAGTCGCTATTGACGGTGACGCTTCTGGTATAGTAACAGATAACAGAAGAATTGTAGATGAGTTCCCTTTGTTGAATCCTGGCTCTCGGTTATCGGTTCAACATTGGTTTGAGGAACCAGGAACTTATTATTTCCTCTCTAATGGTACAAATGAGATTTTAGAGCAAGATGATGTCTCTGCTTTAATAGGAGAAGGTAAGGGATTTAATGACGGTCACGTAATTTGGGGCTCCCAGGTTTTGGCAACGGTGGAAGTGACTGGGGATGAAATTCCCCAAGGTGAGTTCCCGGAGACTTATGATACCTTGCAAGAACAAAGTCAAAATATCGACGATATTGTGAATGCTGCAAGAGATGGGGATTTTGACCGCGATCGTACCTTTGTTTGGGATGCTAATGTGGGTGGAGCGATCGCTGCCGGTCGTTCCCCTAGTGAGACGGAGGTAGAGTCATTTGAGGGAACTTATACAATTAACGATAAGTTTTTCGCCACCGATCCTGATGAGGGAATGCCCCCACTGGCAATGCCAATGCTGGGGACAAAAGAGGTTTGGAGCATAGTCAACAGGTCTGGTATTAGTAATGGAGATTTAGCTGCTATAGGTCTAGATATTCCTTTATTAGAATGGCATCCATTCCACATTCACCAGAATGACTTTACGGTTCTTTCTATTAATGGTTTCGATGTTGAAGATATAGAGCAAAACTATCTCGCGGGAGTTCTCAGCGACACGATCGCCCTATCGCCAAGCTATGCACCGGGTACTGCGACGCTAGAAAACCCCTACGGTACGCCACAATTAAATGGCGAGCCATCAGAAGTCGAAATTTTGATGGAATTTGAAGACTATCCTGGTAGCTATGTTAACCACTGCCATATTCTGTTCCATGAAGATGCAGGGATGATGGCAGTCGTGCGGGTAATCCTGAATACTGAAGACACTTGGTTAGGATTGGGAAATGCTGAGGGTGATCGGGATGGTACTGATATAGAATTGAGCAAAGGTAGTAGTCTGGGGGAGCGCATTCGGATCAAAGCTTACGGGGAAGACTACACGGATGGGGTAGATGTTGCTATTGCTGATGTGAATTTTAGGGATAACTTTGAGAATAACAACGTCACCGATAATGTTACTGATGTTGTGACTATACAGAGTTCTGGAGATTACACTGTCAAGATATTTGATGGTAAACGTCTATTTGATGCTCAGGAAACAGGAGTATTAGAATTAGATGGGGAGGATAATAGTCTCATCATTCAAGAGTTTACTCCTTTTGCAAATGTAGATGTGGCTTCTGACCAAGAAGCATCTGTGGCAAGTGGCGATATTGATGGCGATGGTTTCGCAGAGGTCGTGGTTGGTATTGGTGGCAGTTCACCAGTGATTGAAATTTATGACGGTCAAAATTTTGAGTTGCTGGCTAGTTTGACCCCATTTACCGAACACGAAGATTTTGATAGTAAGATTAATCTGGCAGTGGGAGATGCTACTGGAGATAACTTTGAGGATATTTATGTCACTGGTGGCGGTAGTTTAGAAATTTTCAGTGGCATTGAAATTGATAAGTTGTTAAGAGAGGGGGAAGAGGTAGAGGCGACTGAGGTAGCATTGTTTTCGGATCATGCTCATCCCTACGGTACTGACTATACGGGGGAGATAGAAATTACTGGTGGTTATGTGCTTCAGCGACCTGAACCTGGTGATTCTGATTTTGATGATGTAATTAATGCTGTACCAGTTCAAACCAATAATGCCAACATCACAACGATGGCTGTGGATATGGAGCAGTTGTCTGAGGGTGAGGAACAAGTTAAGGTCTGGACTTTCACCGGAGGCGGACATCATGGTGGTTCAGAAGAGAATAGCGCAGAACATAATGAAGAAGGAAATGAATCACCTCTACGTCTGGATGCAGAATTTACTCCTGATAGCGAGATGGAGGAAATATCGGGTACTTTTGCTGATATTCCCAGGTTGAAGCGGGGTGAACCTGTGATATTTGGTCGCACCGCAAATGGTGACTCAGAAATATTTCGCTTGGATAATGGAAATGTTGAGGTAGAGAATAAACCAGGTACTGTTGAAGATGACCGCATTCGGGGCGGTAGTAATGATGACTTTATGTTTGGGTATCAAGGCAATGATACTATTCATGGTTTACAAGGGGATGATACCGTTATTGCTGGTCCTGGTAATGACCTGATTCGTGGTAATGCTGGCAATGACTCTCTTGAAGGAAACCCTGGATTTGACCGAATTCTCGGTGGGAATGGTAATGATACAATTAATGGAGGTATCGGTCGCGATCGCATTAATGGTGGCCGTGGAAACGACCGTTTGATTGGTGGTGCTAGTATTGACTATTTTATATTCAATACTAATAGTCCATTTGCTGAAAATGATTTAGGAGTAGATACGATCGCTGATTTCGATCTAGAACGAGATTTGATTCTGCTTGACAAGACGACTTTTGCAGCTATCGAAAGTGATGCTGGAGAAGGATTTAGTATTGATAGTGAGTTTGAGGTAGTAGATACTAATGATGCTGCTGCGACATCGGAAGCTTTCATTGTTTATAGCAGTGAAAGTGGGAATTTGTACTATAACCCCAACGGTACTGATGCTGGTTTTGGCAATGGCGCTCAATTTGCCAGGTTGGCAGGTGCGCCACAGCTAGAAGCCGATAATTTCTTGTTACGCAGCTAGAATTGATTTAAAATTAGGGGGTGTAGTTGCACCTCCTGATTTTTTGAGATAAATTTGGAAATGCTCAAATACATTACTTTGTCAATAATATTATTAATCTTCTTTGGTACTGTTGCTCCCACCGCAGCAGCATCTTTTTGTCGTAACTATAACGGCAATAATATTTGTATTCTTAGGATTAAACGTAGTGCTAAAAACCATTGGGAATATCGGGCGGAAGTTAGTATTAATGGCAGGAGAAAACCAGTAGAAATTTATAACTGTCGCACTGAAGAGAAGATACAAAAAAATGGTAAAATTGTTAAATTTCAACCTAATGGTGTCGGTAAGTTAATTTGTAGCGTTCTGAATAAATAGTCATACCATACAAGTCCTGTAGCATCAGTATTGTAAGGTAAGGAAGAAGGAAGAAATATGGGAATGATAGAAGCAGATGACAGCAAAAGATTTTTTCCATGAAACAGTTAAACGGGGTAAAAAAAAGACAAATGGATAGTCACCGATGACCCGCTAGAATTAGAATGGGAAGAGGTAACAGTTAAAATATATCTCGGTGCTGAACGATTAATTGCAGCAGAACGAGGTGAAGAAAAAATTGCTGTTGAAATTAAAAGTTTTATTGGTACATCTGCTATCAGTGATTTTCATACTCCTCTGGGACAGTTTTTGAACTACCGAATTATACTAGAAGTCAATGAACCAGATAGGTTGCTTTATCTAGCAGTTCCCTTTGAAGCTTATCAAACCTTTTTTCAGAGTCGTCTTGCTCAATCAAGTGGCGATCGAACGTCATCAACTCAAATTGATTATCTATGAACCTGCAACAGAGGAGATTGTCGAATGGATAAGTTAGAACTTTATCGAGTCTGCATTCAAACCCTATTAGAAAAGTATGCTCAATCAAAATTTGGAAACGAGGATGTAGAAAACGAACTATTTTTTGACCCAATACGGAATCATTATCAACTTCTGCGAGTTGGTTGGAAAGGGTTGGAACGAATTTACTATACTGTTTTACATTTTGATATCAAAGGTGGCAAAATTTGGCTTCAGCATAACGCTACTGATATTGATGTGGGTCAATAATTAATTGAAATGGGTATTGCTCAAGAAGATATTGTACTAGGGAAGGTACTTATGGTTAGAATGGTTAGAAGGATTTGAACAAACTAGCTTTTCATCACTGAATTTGGTATGGTAAGTGATTTTTTGGTCAAAATAGAAAAACACAGTGGAAATATGCTAAAAAATAAAGCCCCAGTAAAGGATAGTCGTTTTAATTTTTCAAAAGATGTTTTATACGATTTTGAAAAAAGAATGTTACAAATGATTAGGAGCGATCACTTTTGAAATATTAGATACTGACAGGCGATCGCCACCTTTTTTCTCTTCTAACTATTGTCCAACAGTTGAATTAATTTTCAAGACTGAATCATC
>JASJEE010000373.1 GCA_030064835.1 Microcoleaceae cyanobacterium MO_207.B10
ATGGTTGTAATGTGGCTGCCGGAGATGCGGGGGCTGAGTTTGTGGCTAAGTTGCGGGGTTTGACTGGGGCTAATATTGCTGCTTCGGCGAGTTTGACTGGAGCTGCAGTTAAGGGTGGTAATTGGGAGTTGGAGGTAAGGACGGGTAGAGGAAAATTAAAGCGGGTATTGCACTCAGAGGTAATGGCTAATTATGATGGTGTCCTCAGCCTCCTTCGGCAATGGTTCCACACTATTTCTGCATATAGCACCACAGTAGAGACTGATGGCAGTAATGTCTTCGTTGGAGGCAGCCCTCAAGCTCACGCATTAGATCTTGATGGAGATGGCATCCCTGACCTAACTGGTGGTGCTAAGTATGTGGCTAAGTTCAACAACGATGGTGGCCTTCTCTGGGCTAAAGATATTGCTACCCAATATAGTGGTGTCTTGCCTATAGCTCCCGGCAGTGACGGTGGTGTTTTTGTTGCTGGCGTTCACACAACCGACTTAGATATTGACGGAAATGGCTCCATTGATGTTGCCTATACAGCTAACAGCGGCGAGGATACCCATGTAGCCAAATTCGATATCAACGGCGATTTAGTTTGGGCTAAAAGTATGGGGGGCAGCGGTCGTCAACTTTGGCCTTACATTGCTAGCGACAATAGCGGAAATCTTTTTGTGACAGGCTATTTCACCAACGAGATAGATATCAACGGAGATGGAAGCAATGAACTGACAGCTCTTAATAGTACTTGGGACCCCTATGTAGCTAAGTTCGACAGCGATGGCAACTTCAAATGGGCTAAAAATATTGGCGGTAGTGCCCCAGACTATGGTCGTGGCATAGCCACCGACAAGAGTAGCGGCGATGTCTTGGCCGTTGGGGTGATGAATGGGGATATGGACATCGACAAAGATGGTAACAATGACCTGGCCTATAGTGGTTCGGGGACAGATATTTATGTAGCCAAGTTTGACACCGATGGCAACTTGCTCTGGGCTGAAAGTTTTAGTGGTAGTGCCTATGATGGTAATGGTGGCCAAGGGACTTTAGATGTAGTTACTGACAATAACAGCAACGTCTTTATTTCGGGGCATTTCAAGAGCGACATCGACATCGACGGGGATGGCAAAAATGACCTGACCTATGGTGGTACTGGTTTGGACTGGGACGTGGATAGCTTTGTCGCCAAGTTCGACAGCGCTGGCAAATTCCTCTGGGCTGAAAGTCTTAGCGGTAGTGGTCATCAGAGCAATAAAGGCATAGCCACTGACAACAGTGGGAATGTATTTATTTCAGGTAATTCTGGTGAGGCCGTTGACATTGATGGAGATGGCAACAATGACCTTGCTGGTGGTGGATATATAGTCAAGTTCGATAGCGATGGCACGTTGCTATCGGCTGAACAACTTGGTTCACATCCAAATATCGTAGATCTAGATATCGACAGCAGCGGGAATATTTTGGCTATAGATCAAAAAGCAGGGACGAGGCTAGGTAAATACTTCCACGACTACACTCCTCCCACAGTCGAAGCATTCAACCCCAACTACGATCCTAACTATGTTGCCCCAGCAGCTAACTTAGTCATCGAATTCAATGAAAAAATCCAAAAAGCCACAGGCAACATTGTTATCAAGCAAGCTAGCGACAATTCCATAGTCGAAACCATAGATATCGTATCAAGTCAAGTCATCGCTTATGGCAAGACCCTAACCATCAACCCAACTGCAGACCTAGCCAACGAAACCGGGTATTATGTTGAGATAGCTCCTGGAGCAATACAAGACATTGCAGGTCACGATTACGCGGGTATCTCAGATAACAGTACTTGGAACTTCAGGACTACCACACCAATTGTTGATTTGAACTTCACCGACTCGGAACAATCTTTGGGGGATAGCTATAGCAGGGATGTAAGTTTGGCGGATTTGGATGGAGATGGAGATGTCGATGCTTTTGTTGCTAATTTTGGTCAGGCAAATAAAGTTTGGGAAAATGATGGTAGCGGAAATTTCACTGACTCCGGACAATCTTTGGGGAATAACTATAGCTATGGTGTGAGTTTGGCAGATTTGGATGGGGATGGAGATGTCGATGCTTTTGTTGCTAATCATCATAATCAGCCAAATAAAGTTTGGGAAAACGATGGTAGCGGTAATTTCACCGACTCCGGACAATCCTTGGGGAGTAGCAATAGCTTGGATGTACGTTTGGCGGATTTGGATGGAGATGGAGATGTCGATGCTTTTGTTGCTAATCATGGTCAGGCACATAAAGTTTGGGAAAACGATGGTAGCGGAAATTTCACTGACTCCGGACAATCTTTGGGGAATAACTATAGCTATGGTGTGAGTTTGGCAGATTTAGATGGAGATGGAGACACCGATGCTTTTGTTGCTAATTATGATGGTCATCTAAATAAAGTTTGGTTAAACGATGGTAGTGGCAATTTCACTGACTCTGGACAATCTTTGGGGGATGGCCATAGCAGGGATGTAAGTTTGGCGGATTTGGATGGGGATGGAGATGTCGATGCTTTTGTTGCTAACAGGGCAATCAATAAAGTTTGGGAAAACGATGGTAGCGGCAATTTCACCCCTAAACAATCCTTGGGAAATTCCAGTGGTAATGGTGTGAGTTTGGCGGATCTAGATGCAGATGGAGATGTCGATGCTTTTGTTGCTAGTGATAAAGTTTGGGAAAACGATGGTAGCGGTAATTTCACCGACTCCGGACAATCCTTGAGCTTTTTCAAGACCATGGATGTAAGTTTGGCGGATTTGGATGGAGATGGAGATGTAGATGCTTTTTTTGCTAATGATGATAATCAGGCAAATAAAGTTTGGTTCAATGAGCGTCCAAACTCCGCTCCCACCGCTGTTAGTATCAGCAACAACAGCATCGACGAAAACTTAGCAGCTAACAGTGTAGTTGGTACTTTATCAACTACCGATCCCGACGATGGAGATACTTTTACCTACGAGTTAGTAGCAGGTACTGGAGACACTGATAACACAGCCTTCACTATCGACAGCGACCGACTCAAAATCAATGCTTCCCCAGACTACGAATCTCAGTCTACTTACAATATCCGAGTTCAAACTACCGATGCAGCGGGAGCAACTCACGCAGAAGAGTTGACTATTAATATTAACGACCTTGATGATGTAGCACCCACAGTAGCAACCTTTACCCCCACGGACGATGCTACAGATATTGCAGTAGGCGAAAATTTAGTCATCGACTTTGATGAAGATATTGTTGCAGGTACTGGCAACATCGTTATCAAACAACTCAGCGACAACTCAACAGTAGAAACCATAGATGTCACCTCCAACCTAGTCACCATCTCTAACAATACCGTCACCATCGACCCCACTGCCGACTTAGCAGCAGGAACAGACTATTACGTTGAGATAGCACCAGGAGCAATAGAAGACACCTCTGGCAATGATTACGCAGGTATTACCGACAACACCACCTGGAACTTCACCACCGTTGCTGACAACAATAGCCAACCAGTCCAGTTTGATTTCAACTCTGATGGAGTCGCAGATATATTGTGGCACAATGGTACGACTGGAGACAACCAAATCTGGTTAATGAATAATGATGGAACTACTAACACAGTAGTCGAGCCGGGAAATCTTGGTACTGATTGGAAACCCCTTGGGGTGGAAGACTTTAACAGTGATGGAATTACTGACATTCTCTGGCGTAACAGTTCTACTGGAGACAACCAAATCTGGTTGATGAATGCTAATGGTACTCGCAACACCGATGCCGCTCCTGGACCCTTGAATAGCGATTTCCAAGTGGAAGGACTAGCTGACTTTAACAGTGATGGAACCCCAGATATCCTCTGGCGCAATCCCACCACAGGAGCTAACCGCATCTGGTTAATGAATAATGATGGTACTCGTAACACCAATGCCTATCCAGGGCCATTCAATAGCGACTACCAAGTGGAGGTAGTAGCTGACTTCAACAGTGATACCACCCCAGATATCCTCTGGCGCAATCCCACCACAGGAGCTAACCGCATCTGGTTGATGGACACTGATGGTACTCGCCTATCTGTTGCCAACCCAGACAACCTTGATAGCAGCTGGTCAGTAATAGGTGATGATTTTAGTTTAATTTAGCTTTTACAGAATCAGGACTTACCCATGAGGTACGAAAAACTAGGATGTGAGATTGCTATCCGTTCCGGACTGCTCCGCAAACCCTGTCGGTCGCAATGACGAAAATACGTTGTACTGGGTAAGTCCTAAGAATATAACCCACATTCCGCACTTCAATTTGTAGTATCAAAATTAGCATGAAAAGCAGTGGTTGGGTAAGTATTTATACTGTATAAATTATCTCTATTTAGGGCTTGCTGATTAAATCTCATGGCAACATTAACTGTTTTTTCCCTGCTTGTGGACTTTGTGATCACCACAGAGAGGACATTCCATAATCGTTTCAACTATTAAGGGACAATGTTCATATTACCATTCCCACACTTTACTGATGCACTACCAATATTTTTAGATAATTCTTTTCTTGGCATTGGTAATTGGTGGGATGATTTTCTAGTAGGGGTGATACCCATCACTTACTCTGGTTAAATATTTAGAGGTATTAGAAACAGATTACTCTTAAAGTTTCATCTTTCTTAATATATGTACAGTTTAAAACCTATTATCATTTTTTAATGTGCAACCCATAATCTATAATTCTTATTCATCCTATATTTCCTAAAAGCATAAAACTTTGTACCTAAAACTGCTGTAATATCTATGACAGAAGAACGACTAACACAAGCACAATTTACTCAACTGGTGGGAGAGGTTGAGCGGTTATCGAGGAGTCGTGATCAAGAGCTTAACCGGGACCAGATGCAGGAGATTTTACAAGAGTTAAATCTGCCTACAGATTTGGTAGATGAGGCAATGATGCAACTGCGACGACGGGAAGCATTAGCTAGACAGCAAAAGCAGAATAAGTTGATAACTGTAGGAGTGATTTCTGGGTTGGCAGTAGTTATAGTTGCTGGTTTCTTATGGTTTAACCGTCAACAACAAATATTAAATAATATCTATGTTAATTCAGAGCAAAGTCAGTTGACATTAGAAACAAATAGTGGTAGGAGAATAATAACTATCATTGATAGTAAACAAAATCCAGAAGTATTTTATCGGGTAACTTTGCAAGATGCACCCGTGGGAAAAAAATTGTCTTTAGGGTGTAATTGGATTAATCCAAGTAGTGAAATTACCCATCAAAATCGTTATCAAACTAGAGATATTAATCAGGAAGTTTGGCCTACTTATTGTAGGTATCAATTTAATCCTGGTTTACCTACTGGAAAATGGCAGGTAGAAATGTATTTAGGCGATCGCCTTTTAAGTCAAACTGAATTTACAGTTAAGTAAGATTTTGTAGTGAGGTGCAGTATCAATTTATCGGTTATTGGGGATACGGTTTTCCACTAGAATTAAATACTATTATCGCTAAATTAACTAGCAAGAAAAATACGAAAGTCTTTAATTTTAACCAGGGAGAAAATATTTGCGGTATTAGTTATCTTGGTACACAAAAAATACCAGTAACCAGAGGTCAGAGTTTAATTGCTTCTATATCTGCCTCTGGTTTTTCTGATAGTATAGATGCTTGGGTAAAGATAGAAAATAATCAGTTGATTTTAGGTAGGGAACCTTTTGGTAGAGTGCCTTTATATTGGGTAAGGGTAGAAAAAATTATTTGGTTTGCTTCCCAGCTAAAGTTATTATTACCGATTATTTCTAATCCATCTGTGAGTATTCCTGGATTTTATGGTTATACTTGTTTTTCTTATGTACCTACCCCACTGACTCCTATAGAAACTATTTTTGCAGTACCAGCAGGTACAGAACAAATTTTTTTAAATCCAGAAAAACATATTCAAAGGCGATACGAGTGGCGGGAAAATTTAGTACAAATTCAAACCAAAGAGGAAGCAATTACACAGTTAGAAAGTTTACTAAAAAATGCCATACAAAGACAAATTATTAATTTACCTTCTGAGCCAGTAGGTGTTTTTCTTTCTGGAGGTTTAGATTCTTCAACAGTTGCAGCTTTATTAGTACAAGCTGGTATAAAAGTCCGTGCTTATACCCTAGATTTTGGCAAAAAATTCTTTCCAGAATGGCAATATGCCGAAAAAGTTGCTCAGTATTTAAACATTCCTTTAGTGAAAGTATCTGTCACACCAAAAATGATCAAAAATGCTTTATTAGATACAGTTAAAGGGTTGGATTTACCTTTTGGCGATGGAGTGACAGTACCTTTATATTTATTATCTAAAACTGCAGCTCAAGAAGTATCTATAATTTTCAATGGGGAAGGGGGAGACCAATTATTTGGTGGGTGGACAAATAAACCAATTATTGCTGCTGCTGTTTATAATAATCAACAAAATTTTATTCAACAATATTTGCAAACTTTTCATAGATTATGGGGTTATGAACAGAAAATTTTTCAGCCAGATATGTATAAAGAAGTAAGAAATATATCGGCTGAAAAATGGATAGAATCTGCCTTGGATGATAGTTTTTGTGTGGGATTAATTCATAAATTACGGCGTGCCACTCTAATGTTAAAAGGGGCACAAAATATTCATCTGAGAGCAACAAATTTAGCCTTTGCTCATGGTTTATATGTGCGATCGCCTTTTTGCGATTTAGCTTTAGCCGAGTGGACTTTTCAAATACCAGGAGAATTTAATTTAAAAGGTTCAAATGA
>JASJEE010000374.1 GCA_030064835.1 Microcoleaceae cyanobacterium MO_207.B10
GGCAAAGATTCTTTTTCTATTACTAAAACAGAACGTCCTTTCTTTGCTAAATGATAAGCTGCTGTACCTCCTGCGGGGCCTGCTCCTACGATTATACAATCAAACATTTTTTCTAACTTTAATACTGAGATTTTTTATCAGAACGTTAGCAGAAGACCCGCACCATAATCTTTGATTTGGTGTCGGGATGAATGCTAACAAATTTTTGTGCTCTAATAATAACATAAAAAGACGCTACGCTGTCAAGCTTTAGTGTCAAAAAAAGGTCGAAAATAGTGAAAGCCAGATATAAATATCGCATCTACCCTAATCATGTCCAAATCAAGAAGTTTAATCAACTTTTTGGATGTTGTAGATATGTTTGGAATCAAAGTTTAGCACATTGTAATCAACTGTATGCTAATGGTGTTAAGAAACCAAGCTATGTTGATTTAACCAAACAATTCATAACACAAGCTAAAAGAGAATTACTTTGGTTAAAAGAGGTAGCTTCAACTCCATTGCAACAATCATTAAAAGACTTAGACCAAGCTTACCAAAACTTTTTTCAAAGTTGCAAAGGTAAACGAAAAGGGATTAAGGTAAAACCGCCTAGATTTAAAAGTAGAAAGTCAAAGCAAACTGCAAGGTTTGTAGGAGCTAATTATAAGATAGGCCAAGATAAAATATATCTACCAAAAGTAGGCAAGATAAAAATAGTTTGGTCTAGAAAATTGCCAAACCAGCCTACATCTCTAACAATTATTAGAGATTCAGCTCATAGATATTTTGCGAGCTTTGTAGTAGAAAAATCTGCTGAACATTTGTTAAAGTCTGGTAATTCTATTGGAATTGATTTAGGCATTAGTACATTTGCAACTTTGAACAATGGAGATAAAATTAAAGCGTCATTACCACTCAAAAACAACCTCAAAAAGTTAGCTAAGTTTCAACGTAAATTTGCTAAAACTCAACCGGGCAGTAAACGTCGTGAAAGACGTAGACTAAAAATAGCCAAACTCCATGCTAAAATTAAAGATATTAGGATAGATTTCCTTCATAAATTATCAACTGATTTAGTTCGTAAATACGACACTATTGTTTTGGAGGATTTGAATGTTTCCGGTATGGTGCGTAACCGCAAGTTGGCTAAGGCTATTTCTGATTTAGGTTGGAGACAATTTAGGACTTTGACTGAAGCTAAATGTGATAAATACGGTAGAGAATTTAGAGTCATTGATAGATGGGAACCTACCAGTCAAAAATGCAGTTGTTGTGGATTTAAAGGTGGTAAGAAAGAATTAAATGTCAGAGAGTGGACTTGTTTAAATTGTGGCACGTTTCACGATAGAGACATTAACGCTGCTGTTAATATTCTTGATGTAATTCAACCAAAAACCAAGGTTGAAACAGTCAAAGAAACAGTAGCAGAAAATCCGATTCAACTATCACTTTTTGATCTAGTCGCGGGCGGACAGTCCGAGACTCAAAACAAGACGAGGAGCCGACGTAAATCTACCCGTAAAAAGGTAGTTGATGGCAATGAGTCGTCTACCCGCCTTGAGTCATTCGTTCAGCTTAGTCTGTTTGATTGATAGATGGGAATCCCGCGTTGTCACGCAAGTGCAACGTCGGGAGGATGTCAACTACTAGTAAAAATGAGCAAAGTCATTACCATGAAGGCAAAAAATATGGTGTGAATAGCTACTTGAGGCAACCTTTTAAAAAGTCTGAAATAGTCACTATAATCTCAGATTTAGGAATAACTAAACCAAGAGTATCTAAAAATCAAAGTGTTCCTACCTCAAAACAAACTTCTACTATGAGATTTATGACACCTGAAATAAATAATTATATTGATGATTTTGCTTACAACTAAACCTTTAGATGAATTGTTACAGGTCTCTTGATTTTCTACCCACTTCCTAATTTGATTTGATTTTTAAGAATCTTTGAATTTATCAGCACCTACACAAAATTGTTTGACTACCCTAATTTGATGTGATGTATAAAGTGTCAGGAGTTCAATCTGATCAACAAAATTTGTACTTAATTTTGTGTACTTGCTTATTATAGAAAATATCCTTTAACGCTATAAATAGAAAGAGATTTGAGACTTTAGCAAAAATCTCAAATCTCCAGTAAGATTTTATTGGCTTAAAACTTTTATTTCATACTAAATCCGGGTATCAGAGCAGGCTTTTCCCATCGGCAAATCCTTATATCTAACAATAAGCTGTAACTTAATAAAATACTCTCTCAACAAAGCGGATTTGGTATTAAAGTCACTTCACGGAATTATTGCACATTATTCAGTTGTCAACTATTTGTAATATCTTTAAAGTGAATTAGCATCACAATCAGTTTATCCAAACAGTTTTTGTTGCCCCTCTGCTTCCGCAGGCCCCCGGTAAATTTTCCGACTACCTTCAGGAATAGAAATCCAGCCAAACTGTTGCAGACGATAAGTTAAATTAGAAATACTCACACCTAATTCATCCTTAATTTTATAAAGGTGTGACCACTTGGTTAAATCCCTACCTTTTCGTTTTTCCTCAAGAATAAATTTTGGCATCAACAAACAACCTGCAAAATATTGTGCTTGCCATTCAATAGAGTAAATCTTACTATTAGCAGCACCCCGACAAACAAAGGGTTGTTCAGACTCTTTTGGGGTGCCATAATCACCCAAATCAAGTTCTAACTGTTTCACAACCCCATCTGCTTCCTCTTGGTTAATATGCAAAACCCAATGACCGATTTCATGGGCAAGAGTCGATTCCTGAAACCCCTGTGGCTTATCCAAAATATCCTCATTGATTTCAATTAATCGTTCAGTCGGTAATATTCTGGCGGCGATCGCACCCTCCTCATCAGGTGAGATATCATCCCAAACCACCCCCAAATCCAAAAAATCGGCCACCAAAGAAGCCTCAAACGGCCATCTGGGAGCAGCATTTGCTCTGTTCATTGCCATGAGAATATCATTTGCCCGACGCTCAATCGACTCCTTGCGATGATAGCGATACGGTTTCAGGATACTCACTATATTATTCTCCCTCTGTTGCAGCTTGAGATATTTGTTGAGCAAAGTCAGGATTTTCCTGCATTCGCCGGAACAGCATCAGCATCTCCTTTGGATTCTGTTTAAGAATCTCTTCATACCTTTGCGGAATCCTGCCAGCAAGAAAGATTAACTCCTCCTCGTCTAAACTTAGATTTCTAGCTAATCCCCGAATCACTTCTTCTTTTGGGGCATAATCAGCGCGATCGTTTTCCAATTTGGACAAATAGGTAAAGTCTACTCCCAGGAACTTAGCCAGTTCCCTTTGAGAATATCCCTTGTCCTTGCGGGCCTCTTTAATTAGCTTTCCAAAACTCTTTTCCACGGCTTTTTACCTCCTAGTAAACATTATAAGCAATTTTGACGAAAATTTCAACTTTTTCTTGACGATAAAATCAACCTGCGCTACAATAGATTTACTTGATTAGAAAATCAATCAAAAAACACTATAGGTAAGGTTGAAAAGTACGCCAACTAGAATTTGGCGCTATATCTAGGGTAAAACCGAAATAGCCACTTGTAAACCTACTAAAGTTCCAACAAATACCACCTATTTGGAGGATAGCACTATGCTTAGAACCTGGACAGATACGCACTACAAATTAGAAGACGAAGACTGGCTGTATATTGCCACCCATGAAGAACAGAGTTCAGCCTCTCTTGTTTGCCCAGGCTATGGAAGGGATGGAGAAGGCTTTAGCATTCACTTTACCCCAGCTCAAATAGAAATGTTGGAGCATTTGTTGGGGGCGCTGCGAATTATTAAGGCTCAGGAAACAGCAACTGTAGATTACAAATATCCTGAACCAGCGAAAGCAACACATCTAATTCATTAACTTAAATATAGGAAATTGGGAATATTTATACAGCCCAATTTCCCAGGAATAAGCAGCAGCAAATTCAATCAAAGGAAACAAAAATAGATGTCTAAAACTAATAATAAACCAGAAATTTATGTCTTTGGATCAAAACCAAAAGAAGCCTTATTAGTACCAGAAATTCCCATTGCAGTTCGCAACAATTGTCAGTCAGGACAATGGGCAATTGGAGACACAGATTATGGTTCTAAATGTACCATGACAATTCTCAAATTTAGTAAATTTTTTGGCAATCTTGGTCAAACAACTAATAGATTATGGGGTCAACTTTGGTTTGTTAGTGAGTCAGGAGAATTACCTCAAGGTGTGGTGATGGTGACATATATAAAAAGTCGTTCTTTGAGTGATTTTAACCGTTTAGTTGCCTCTGTTCAAGCACGGGGAATAGAACCTGCTACGGGAATTTTTATTCCAGAATATATCAAACATTCTGGTCAAAAACCAGATGAGAATGGTGTAGTAAAACCGATTAATTACTACAGCTTAAAATGGCGCTGGCAGGAACGGACTGATTGGTCAATTATTGACCAAGCAGCAGCAATGCTTTCTGATGAAGCTAATTTATCAAGAATGATCGATTTAGAAAGTACGAAAAAAATGGTTTGTTTAGATAATTTATCTCCTAATGAAACTGCTGACTTAATGGCAGCTCATACTAATGGTAATAATGGCTCAGAAGTGTTGAGTTTGAATGCTAATAATAATATGGCATTACCACCCGGAAATGAACCTTTAACTGCTGCATTGTCTTAGTAAAGATGTCAAGACGTAATATTAAGATTGCGTCTTGATAGGCAATCAAAAAACTTCAGAAATAGCTCAGAGAGAAATCAATGAATAAAGTAAATAAAGTTGCTAAATTTAGAATTCACCAAGGTGCTAAAACACCACAAGAAGAACAGTGGGAAGAGAACCTAAGAGAAAAGGTAAAATTCAAAACATAAATTCGTGCTGATGGTGTTAATGACCTGGAAAATTTTAGCAAAGATTTACAACATATCAGTCTTGTTGTTAACTCTATTCAAGGAAATTATCAGGCATTACTTTCAGAGAATAATCAATTAAAAACTACTCTTTTAGAATTGGTGGAAGAGTGTTATTGTTGGCAGGGTAATCGCTGTGATAAATGTCAAAAAATACTTAAGTCATTAGCTACAGAACCTACAGAATCAATAGAAAAAAAATCAAATTCTAGTCAAAAATACAAAGACATATTAGAACAGCTTCGGAAACTAGGATAAGTTGGCAATTTATATCTGTTCACTTTAATAGTTTTGCCATGACTACACCAGATTGAAAGTCATACCAATTTGATAAATATTTGCTACAAATAAATTTCTAGGTGTTAGGTGATAGGTGGTAGGTTTTAGGTTTTAGGTTTTAGGTGAATTATTAATTACCAATTATTTACTGGTAGAGACGTTGCATGGAACATCCCTCCCCCGCTCATCTTACCTCCTGACTACTGACTACTAATCACCTGGGTAGCTCAAGTTTATGAAATTGGCATAAATTTGTTAAATCACAGAGGAAACTATGATACAAACTACACCTCAAGACAGCAAATCTAAAATTATCCAATCGTTTCAGCAAATTTTAGCTGACAAACAAAATATCAAATCGAAAGTAGCTACAAAGGAAGAAGAAGCAGAAAAGGAAAAAGCTAGAGAAATATTAGAAACTGCTGCTACTTATACAACTGATAGTATTGTTAAAGGTTTAGCCGATTTACAATTAGATTTTGGCAGCATTATTAATCAACTATCAGAAAAGTTAAACACAGAATCAGAAAAACTTGACAAAGTAAAACGAGCAATTGAAGTAGAAAATCAGCATTTACAAGAGTTACAAAAAATTCGTGTTGTTGCTGATGCGCTACATATTTTAAACCAAGAACACCAAGAAAAATTAACTTTCTTAGAACAGAATTTTACCGAACATCAAGAAGCCCTTGAAAAAGATAAGGTAAGGAAGCGCAAGGCTTGGCAAAAAGAACAGCAAGAATATGAAATAGCAGTTCAAGAAAAAAATCAACTGTTAATTAAAGAACGGGAAGAGGAAGCTGCTGATTATCAATATGAATTAGAACGTCAACGTCAAATTGAAACTGATGAATATGCAGAAAAGAAACGTAAATTGGAACGGTCATTACAAGTTTCAAATCAAGAAAAAGAGAAGATATGGCAAGAAAGGGAAAGTTATTTAGCAGAAAATCAAGCTCAGTTTGAGAAAAACAGAAAAAAAGTTGCTGGATTTGAGGAAGAGTTGAACAAGGCTTATATTAAAGCTAAAGAAGAAGCAATTCAAGAAGCAAATCGAGAGGCTAAAGTTAAAGAAGATTTGTTTGCTAAAGAATGGGAAGGTATGAAGAATGGTTATGAGTTAAAGATTCAATCTTTGGAGGAAACAATTCAGCGCCAAAGTCAACAAATTACCGATATTTCTACTCAGTTACAAGCTGCAATGAAGCAGGCTCAAGATTTAGCAATGAGAGCTTTTGCTACTTCTAATAATGAGGCTCAAACTAAGTAGTGATTTCGGGGTTGGGGTGAAAAGTCAAAAGTAAATATTGAGGAGGAGGTATAGCAAGTTTTAGTTATTCTAATTCACTTTAAAAATGTCACAAATAGTTGATAACTGATACTAAATCCGGCGCTCGAAACAACCTTTATTAGAGTTGTTGGGAAATAAGGTAAAATGATTCAAGAACAAATTGGCCAGGAAAATGCTAAATCTTGAACGAGCCTTAAAACAAGACAGGTTACTCAGAGCATTAACAGGATTAAACCGTAAAGCATTTG
>JASJEE010000368.1 GCA_030064835.1 Microcoleaceae cyanobacterium MO_207.B10
TAGGGGAAACTCAAGCTCAATTAGGAAAAACTGAAGCTCAACTAGGGGAAACTCAAGCTCAATTAGGAAAAACTGAAACTCAATTAGGGGAAACTCAAGCTCAATTAGGAAAAACTGAAGCTCAACTAGGGGAAACTCAAGCTCAATTAGGAAAAACTGAAACTCAATTAGGGGAAACTCAAGCTCAACTAGGAAAAACTGAAACTCAATTAGGGGAAACTCAGATAGTCTTGGGGCAAACTGAAGGCCAACTAATGGCTCAACGTCAGGAAACAGAAATACTCAGAGCAGAAATTTCGGGGATTAAATCTTCCAAATTCTGGAAACTGCGAGAAAAGTGGTTTAGTCTCAAACAGAAACTCCGGAAGTTGCGACCCCGCTTCCTCTTCTCCATCGACTCCCCCACGAATTGGAAAATTTCTAGTTCCCAAATAGAAATAGTCGGGTGGTGTTTCCATAACCGTAGTCTGAATATCCAAAATATTCGCGCTAGAGTGGGAACGGAAATTTTTGCTGGTAACTACGGTCTCCCACGACCGGATGTTGCTCAAGTATATGAAGTCAGAAGTAAAAATTCAAATGATATTTCGACGGCGGAAAATTCTGGTTTTCAAATAACAGTAAAATTATCCCCAGGAAATTATCGGTTAATTCTCGAAGCGCAAGATGCAAAAGGAAAATGGTATGAATTTGCGACTTATCCTATATTAGTATCTACCGTTGAAGCTAATTTTGACACCCCGACAGAATGGCAACAACGAGAAGGTACGATTTTGTTTGCTGGTTGGTGTTGTCATCCACAGCAGAAAATTAGGAAATTGGTTCTTAAATGTGGGGATATTTCTTTAGAGTGCGCTTATGGTTTGCGTCGGAAAGATGTAGGCGAAGTCTTCCCCCAGTGGGTAGGAAGTTCCGACAGTGGTTTTGAAGCAACGGTGGAACTTCCACCCGGAGAATGGCAGGTTAGTTTAGAAGCGCATTTGGAGTCTGGGGAAGTAGTAGGTTTTTCTGGGTCGGAAGTTTTGCAGGTCAAACGTTATAGTTTCTGGGAAAAGGCTAAGGATAAATTCCAGAAATTATCTAAGTTTGCTAAAGCTATTCGTAAACGGACTACCGAGAGGAAACAACGGTTAGGTCGAATTATTCCTTTGCCTTGGGAGTTGCCTAGTATTGCCAGACAAATCTTAGAGATATATCGTCAACAACAATGGCAAGATGGGGAGTTGTTGCCTCCTCCTGGGTTTGTCCTGCCAGAAACTATAGATGTTTATGATGCTTGGTTGGCTGTCAATAGGTGTGGCGATCGCTCGGTTCAATATTTGGTTTCTCGGTTGGAGAATTGTCAGACGACTTTACCGAAAATTTCTGTGGTGATGCCTGTTTATAATCCACCTGTGGAATTTTTGAGACAGAGTATGGCTAGTGTACTAAACCAAGTGTACCACAAGTGGGAATTTTGCATAGCCGATGACTGTAGCACTAATCCTAGTATTCGGGAAACTCTCGCAGAAATAGCTCAAACTGACGAACGGATTAAACTGACATTCCGTTCCCAAAATGGCAATATTAGTGCTGCAACTAATAGTGCTGCCGAACTTGCCACGGGAGATTTTCTTCTCTTTTTAGATAACGATGACGAACTTACCCCGGATGCTTTAGCAGAAGTAGCTTTATATTTAAGTCAAAATCCAAAAGTAGACTTTCTCTATTCTGACGACGACAAAATTAGTACGGAAGGCAAAAGATTTGACCCTCAATTTAAACCAGAATATTCTCCAGAATTATTACTTTCCTATATGTATATGGGTCATTTGTGTGTAGTGAGAAAAGAAATTTTTGACAGAATAGGAGGTTTAAGAATTGGTTTTGAAGGTAGTCAAGATTATGACTTTGCCCTGAGAGCAACAGAAATTTCTCGACAAGTTGGGCATTTACCTTTAGTGTTATATCATTGGCGAACTTCTCCCGGTTCAACTGCTATTTCTGGTGGGGAAAAACCAAAAAGTTTTCTAGCAGGTAAAACAGCAGTTCAACAAACATTAGAACGTCGCGGTGTCAAAGGAAATATTTATCAACCAGATTGGGCTTTACGAGAAAAATTAGGAATTTTTCAACCTACTTTTCCAGATAAAGGTGATTCGGTAACTATTATTATTCCAACCAAGAATCAGGTGAAGTTATTGAAGGCTTGTCTAGAGTCTTTAAGAAAGACAACTTACCATAATTATCAAATATTTGTCATTGATAATGACAGTGATGAGTCTGAGACTTTAGCATATTTGGTAAGTCTGAAAAAATCAGAAAATATATCAGTTATTTCTATCCCTAATAGTGACGGTAAATTTAATTTTGCTGCCATTAATAACCGCGCCGTGGAAAAGGCGGAAAGTGAATATATTCTGTTTCTAAATAATGACACAGAAATTATTTCTCCCCACTGGTTAAGTCAAATGATTGGTTATGCACAATTTCCCAATGTTGGTGCGGTGGGTGCTAAGTTAATTTATCCAGATAAAAGGATTCAACACGCTGGTGTTATTCATGGTTTGCATCATGGTTTGGCAGGTCATGCTTTTAAGTTATTACATAGTGAAAATAGAGGTTATCTTTCCCAAGCTTCAGTGTCAAGAAATTATTCGGCGGTAACTGCTGCTTGTATGTTAACTCCCCGGCAATTATTTTTAGATTTGGGTGGATTTGATGAGGAGAATTTTGCCGTTGCTTATAATGATGCTGATTATGGTTATCGACTTTTAGAAAAGGGTTATCGTTCGGTTTATTGTCCTGATGCTGAGTTAATTCATAAGGAAGGAACGACTCGCGGTTATTCTGATAATCCCCAGGAAGAAGCAAACTATCGTCGGAAATATTCTGCTATGGTTGATGGATTTTTTAGCCCTCATTTTTCCCTAGAAAGTGAGTTGTTTGAAATTCAACCAAGGAGAGTTTTTATTGGGAATTCAGAATTCAGAATTCAGAAGTTGGAAGTAGGAAATAGTGAGAGAGGAGAAAGAAGAATTCAGAAGCAAGAAGATAGTCTAGATATCTTGCTCACTTCTCCTAAAAAAGAGATTTTTCCCAAAATCAAACTATTGATGTGTAGTAATTCTTTAGACTTAACTGGTGCGCCTCTTCATCAATTGGAAATTGCCTTAAAGTTGGCAAATGATGGAATTGTTGAACCGATAATATTTTCTGTTAATGATGGAGAGTTGCGGGAGGTTTACGAGCAACATAATATTCCAGTTGTTGTGAGAAATAATCCTCTGGAACATATTTATCAAAGAGATGTTTATGATGCAGCTTTAACTACTTTTTCTGAGGAAATAGAAGAGCTAAAAATTGATGTTATATATGTCAATACTTTAGAAAACTTTTTTATGGTCGATGTGGCTCAAAGATTAAATATTCCGAGTATTTGGAACGTGCATGAAAGTGAACCTTGGCAAACTTATTTTAGTCGGTTTGGTACAGAGATAGCTGCTAGAGCTTTAGAATGTTTCCGTTATCCTTATCGAATAATTTTTGTGGCTGATGCTACTCGCAATAGATACTTACCTTTGAATAGTCATCACAATTTTACCGTCATTCATAATGGGTTAGATTTAGAGTTATTAAAAACTACCGCTCAAAAATGGTCGAGACAGTCAGCAAGGTCAGCTTTAGGGGTGAGAGATGAGGAAGAGGAAGTTGTCATTTTATTATTAGGTACTGTTTGTGAAAGGAAAGGTCAACACGATTTAGTTAAAGCTTTATCCTTTATTCCAGAAATAGAAAGTCAGAAAATAAAATGCTTTATAGTCGGCGATCGCCCAAATCTTTACAGTTTAAAATTACACGAACTTGTGGATAAATTACCACAAGAAATGCAGCATCGAGTAGAGATAGTTTCGGAAACTCGAGAAACAGCTAAATATTATCAAGCAGCAGATATATTTGTTTGTACTTCTCGCGTCGAGAGTTTTCCCAGAGTAATATTAGAAGCAATGGCTTATAATTTGCCTATTATTACTACCCCAGTATTTGGCATTGTCGAACAAGTTAAGCCGAATATTAACGGGTTATTCTATACTCCTGATCGCCCAGAAGAGTTAGCAAATGTTTTGATGTCTTTATTGACAGATGAAACTTTACGTCAGAAACTTGCGAGTAATTCTAAATATGTGTTGAAGTCATTAAATACATTTAAAGAAATGACCGAAAGTTATGGTCAAATATTCCGTGAAGCATACTTTTCTCTAGACAAAATAACTCCTAACTAGCTTAGTATATTTTTGTTTTATAGCGTTTCTCAAGCTGATAAGGTACAGTTGTTTTTCTGATTTTCTCTTCCCTATTATTCCATCTTCTCTGCTCCCCACTCCCTACTCCCTAAAACAAAGGAATTTTGTACCTCACCGTTGTGGGAATTGCTATAATTTATGTCTATTACAGCGCTTTTCATCCGAGTAGACCACAAGTTCAGACTTCTTGGGATTCCCACCCCTCGTTTCACCGCTCCACCTAACACCTAATACCAAATTGATAAATGTTTGCTACAAATATTATCAATCTTGGGTGTTGGGTATAGGGTGTGGGGTGTGGTTAAATAATAGGAAAAACAATGAATAAGGCTGGTTATCAAAGGGATAAAGTGGAAAAACTTTATTAATTAGTTAATCGTTGAAGTTTGCTCAACCATCACATTCTTTTTTTAATTGGTATAACACCTACCACCTAGATTTTTAACTGTGGTTGACTCATATAAAAACTGCTGTAATACCAAATTGATAAATGTTTGCTACAAATATTATCAATCTTGAGTTTTAGGTCTGGGTTTTGGGTGTAGTGAAATAATAGGACAAACCCAGAAAAAAGCCGATTCTAAAAGGGATAAAGTGGAAAAACTTTATTAATTAGTTAATCGTTGAAGTTTCCTCAACAATCACATTCTTTTTTTAATTGGTATAACACCTACCACCTAGATTTTTAACTGTGGTTTACTCATATAAAAACTGCTGTAATACCAAATTGATAAATGTTGGCTACAAATATTATCAATCTTGGGTGTTGGGTGTGGGGTGTTGGGTGTAGTGAAATAATAGGACAAACCCAGAAAAAAGCCGATTATAAAAGGGATAAAGTGGCAAAAATTTATTAATTGGTTAATACTTGAAGTTTGATCAAGCATAACATTCTTTTTTCACGCATGGTATAATTTCCCTACTCTCTTACTCTCCTAATACTTGTACTTGGCAAAATAAATATAAATATTTGCTACAAATAAATTCCATATTTTAGGTAGCAGGTAATAGATTATAGGTCATTTCAGTTATAGGTAATTCTCATTTCTTCCTCCGATAAGGGCGAATAACTATTCGCCCCTACTTGACCCATTATACTTTTTCAGCAAACCCTATCCATAGCATTCCTCTGTGTGGTTGTGAAAAAAATATCCTAGAAAAAGGGAACAAGGATAAGAGTTTCAGGATTTTTTTCACGCTTAGTATAATATTTTAATCATAAGCATTCAACCAATTATGAAATAAATTCTCACTCTACCTAAATATAATTCGCTAAATAGATTGAATAATATTATTATCAAACTATTTACTATTTTAACCAGATTAACTTTGAGGTCATAAGAATGATTTTTATTAATCCCAAAACTGATTTTGCTTTCAAGAAAATATTCGGTTCCGAACAGAGTAAAGACATTTTAATTAGTTTCTTAAATAGTATTCTCTATGACAGTAATCCCACTATTAAAGACCTAGAAATCCTTAACCCCTATCTTGTACCAAAAATTAGAGGATTAAAAGATACATATCTAGATGTCAAAGCCAAAATTACAGGTGACAAAACTGTGATTATAGAAATGCAAGTTTTGAACTTAGAGGGATTTGAAAAGCGAATTTTATACAATGCAGCTAAAGCTTATTCTACTCAGTTAGATTCAGGAGAAGATTATACTTTGTTAAATCCTGTTATTGGTTTAACTATTACAGATTTTGAGATGTTTTCTGGATTAGATAAAATTATTTCCCGATTTCTACTCAAGGAAAAAGATTATTTAATAGACTATCCTGTTTATGACATTGAGTTAATCTTTGTAGAATTGCCCAAATTTAACAAACAAATCTCTGAATTAGTCACGCTCACTGATAAATGGTTATACTTTCTGAAAAGTGCCAATAAATTAGATTCTGTACCAGAAATAATGGGAGAAATACCAGAAATACAAAAAGCATTTGAAGTAGCTAATCAAGCAGGTTTGACTAGGGAAGAATTTGAAAATATAGAGGCAAGACAAATTTATATTAATGACCAAAAAAATGCTATTAAAAGAGCTATCAATCAGGGTATTCAACAAGGTATTCAACAAGGTATTCAACAAGGTAGTCGAGAAGCAAAAATAGAAATTGCTAAACGATTACTAAAATTTCTAGATGCAGAAAATGTCAGTCAAAGTACAGGTCTTAGTTTAGAAGAAGTGCAAGAATTGGAAGTTACTGAGTGATCGAATGATTTTTATTCTAGTCTGGAAATTGATTCTTGGATCACCGAAATTAACTATGTATCTCAATGAATTTAATCAGGGTCATTTCATTCTAGATTTTGAGCATGAATTTACTTACTTTCAGGTAGGGAAAGATAAATTTTATAAAGCTCAAAATAAGGTATTTTCGTAAATACACAAAATGGCACAGTTGAGAATGAAATAGC
>JASJEE010000369.1 GCA_030064835.1 Microcoleaceae cyanobacterium MO_207.B10
AGTCAGGAGTCGCATGGGAATGGCTTTAATACCATTTTTTATGCCGTAAATCATCTTTTTTGTCAAAATAACATCTATGATCAAATCTTTTTATCGCCCTTACTATTCGTAACATTCTTTTTTCAAAATGGTATTAAGCATAAATTGTTATATGTTATATGGAGTGAGGAGTGCTTCACCAACAGTAAAAATTCCCTTGATTTTGAATTCTGGATTATGGCTCCTGACTCCTGACTCCTGACTCCCATAATTATAAAGTTATTAATTACCTGGATATTATATGAATCCTGACTCATACCTCAACAAAAAGACTGTTTCAGCAAACCCTAATTATCCCTAAAAAAATTATCTGTATCTTTAACTAAATAATTAAATAAAATATCAGCAGCTAATTGATTTCCTGAACTATTCCAATGGGGTTCCCGAAGTAAATATAGAGGACGATTATTTTGCTCTATTCTAAATTCATCCAACATATCTATATAAGGAATGCCATTAGCCTGTAAATATTTTTTCAAAATTTCTTGCTGACAAGTAATATTGTAAGACTCGCGTTTTAAATCATCGTATTCGGCAAAAATCTCATTCAATAATTCATCATTTACTTGATATTCATCAGGATAAATTGCGACAATAAACCGAATATTTCGAGATTTTAATAACTGCTGCATTTCTGAAATGCTGTGAAAAATATAGTTAATATTATCATCTCGTTTTCCCTCTAGCAAATCTCTAATCTTACAAAACTTAAGCCGACTTTTTTCTACCCGCAGAAAAGCTTCCTTAGACAAAATTCCCGGTGACTTTTCTTGTTCAATAATGGGAGCTGAAGCTAAATTCAAACTAGCCAGTAGATAATTACTAAAAACTTGGGCAGAATCCTGTTTAGCCTTTTGTAATTCTTGGTAAACTTGATATTTTTGCTGGAGAAACATCAGTAACCTAGACTTGCCAATAATCGGATAACCAAAAATAATTAACTCATCTTCCTTATCTATATCTAAATAAATACCATTAACAATAATTCGTTTTCTTTCTGGGTCAGCATCTCGAAAATCATTACCAGCAAAAAAACCCAATACTACCAAATCAGGATTATATTGTAAGCCATACTTTTTCAACATAGGTAACTGCTCCCCAGTATGAGTACCTGGATAGCCAACATTAATCACATCAACCTGCTGTGTACGATAATAACTTTCAAACTTTTTCTCCAACAAAGCCGTATAATTTCCATCTTTTCCACCAGCCCAATTAAACGAGTCACTTACTATCAGCAACCGAAATTTATTTGGGTCTTTTTCCAGAGGATAATCTCTATCATTAAAACCAAATTGATTATTACCATTAATATAAGGTCGGACTCGAAACCCTAAATCTGGATCGTACTGATAAAGCCCTTTAAATAAATATGGTTCTAAAACAATCATCAAAATTTCTACCAGAAACAGAGGCACAATTATCCAACTAAATGTTAATAAGATAAATGTCTGAATTTTTTTATAGTTAATAGACATATCCAGAAAATAAATAAACCTTTTAGTTAAATCAGCTACATCAAGAAAAAGTAACCATGAAAAATATTTGTTCTTACCTTTGCGCGTAAAAAAACTTACCGAAAAGTTGTGATTTAAAGGGTCGCCTTTGAAGGGAATAATAAACAAAAAAAAATTATTAATTATTAATTGTTCCCTCCTCCTACAAAAAATTTATATCTTTTTCATGCCTAAGTCTAATAGACATCTGGTAAAAATCAAAAATCAAATCAATTATTATCCATAAATTATCAATTATTTCTTCCTGTTCCCAGCTCCGGTGTTCCCTGTTCCCTCTTTTCTGGAGAGGTCTAATGAATTTGAGATATTTTGATAACATAATGGTAACTATGTTTTGAATCTGAAATAATATAACATACCAATAACAATCACTAAAAATATATCTATAAAATTATGACACTCTCATCTATGATTCGATTACTAGGGCGATCGCCTCTGACAACAGAACTGCTAAACAAACTCCAACAACACCAATGCCTACAAATTAACGGCGCTCCCCGTTTGCCCAAAGGCTTAGTCGCATCCACCCTCGCCCAACAACAACAGCAAGATTTATTCGTTGTCACTGCCACATTAGAAGAAGCAGGGCGATGGGCGACGCAGTTAGAAGCAATGGGTTGGGCGACAGTTCACTTTTATCCCACCTCAGAAGCATCACCTTATGAACCCTCCCAGTCAGAAGAAATAATTTGGGGGCAAATGCAGGTTTTGGCAGATTTGGTAAGAGGGAATACCCCCGCAAATATTAGCAGCAACGGCAACAGTAAAGAGCTAGCCAAAATGGCAGTCGTGGCAACCGAGCGATCGCTCCAACCCCATCTCCCTACAGCCCAACAATTTCAACCTTACTGCCTCACCCTCAACCCAGGCATTACCATTAACTCCAAAACCTTCGATGAAAAACTTGCTCAGATGGGATACGAACGAGTGCCATTAGTCGAAACCGAGGGACAATGGAGTCGGCGGGGTGATATTATTGATATATTTCCCGTCGCTTCAGAATTACCAGTCCGCCTAGAATGGTTCGGTGACGAACTAGAACAAATTCGCGAATTTGACCCCTCCACCCAACGTTCCCTTGACAAAATTCCCCAAATAGTAGTCACACCCACAAACTTTAGTCAGTGGGGAATAGGAAACATAGAAACAATCAGCGACTCAGAATTTGCTTCTATTCTAGACTACCTGCCAGAAAACACATTAGTCGCCATCGACGAACCAGACCAATGTGCAGCTCACGGCGATCGCTGGTTTGAACTTGTAGAAGAAAACTGGCAACAACTCAAAACCGACACATCCCAACCATTACCAAAAATTCACCGCACCTTCGCCGACTCTTTAGCAGAAGTAGAACTATTTCAAAGACTCTACCTATCCGAACTTACCAAAGAAACCAACAGCAATATTACCGCCAACATTCCCTACACCCTTAACCTCGCCAGTCGCTCTTTGCCAGTAATGCCACACCAATATGCAAAACTGGCAGAAAACCTGCGCCAAGAAAGAGAACGCAAATTTTCCGTCTTCCTCATCTCCGCCCAACCATCCCGCTCCGTTTCCCTACTCCAAGAACATGACTGCCCCGCCAAATTTATCCCCAACCCCCGCGACTACCCCGCCATCGACAAACTGCAAACCCAACACACCCCCGTTGCCATCAAATATACCGGTCTCGCAGAATTAGAAGGATTTATTCTGCCCACATTCCGCTTAACTGTCATCACCGACCGCGAATTTTACGGGCAACATACCCTCGCCACTCCCACCTATATTCGCAAACGCCGTCAAGCTGCTTCCAAACAAGTAGATCCTAACAAACTGCAACCAGGAGATTATGTAGTTCACCGCCAACATGGCATCGGTAAATTCGTCAAATTAGAAAGTCTGACTATTAACAACGAAACCCGCGACTACCTTGTTATCCAATATGCTGACGGTTTGCTCAGAGTTGCCGCCGACCAACTAAGTTCTCTGTCGCGCTTGAGAAGCACCGACAAGAAAAAACCTCAACTCAACAAACTCACTGGCAAAACCTGGGAAAACACCAAAAATAAAGTTCGCAAGTCAATCAAAAAAGTAGCTGTTGACTTGCTGAAACTTTATGCTCAACGTGCTGAAAAAACAGGCTATAGTTTCCCCCCCGACACTCCTTGGCAAGAAGAAATGGAAGACTCATTTCCCTACCAACCCACTCCCGACCAGTTGAAAGCAACCCAAGATGTTAAACGGGATATGGAAAGTGAGCGAGCAATGGATCGCCTCGTTTGTGGTGACGTTGGTTTCGGCAAAACAGAAGTTGCCATCCGAGCAATTTTCAAAGCAGTCACCGCAGGCAAACAAGTAGCATTTCTCGCCCCCACCACAGTATTAACCCAACAACATTATCACACGCTCAAAGAACGTTTTGCTCCCTATCCCATAGAAATAGGTTTACTCAACCGTTTCCGCACTGGTAATGAAAAGAAAGAAATTCAGCGCAGGTTAGCAACTGGAGAGTTAGATATTATTGTCGGAACTCACTCAATATTAAGTAAAACCATGAAATTTCGCGAATTAGGGTTGCTGGTAGTGGATGAGGAACAAAGGTTTGGTGTTAACCAGAAGGAAAAAATTAAGGCGCTCAAAGCTCAGGTGGATGTGCTGACACTTACCGCAACGCCAATTCCGCGAACATTATATATGGCGCTTTCAGGAATTCGGGAAATGAGTTTGATTACTACTCCACCCCCTTTGCGTCGTCCGATTAAAACTCATCTCGCACCCTACGATCTAGAAACCGCTCGCACTGCAATTCGGCAAGAGTTAAATCGTGGAGGGCAAGTATTTTATGTAGTGCCACGCATTGAAGGTATTGAGGAATTAGCGGGAAAATTGCGGGAAATGATTCCCGGAGCCAGAATTAATATCGGTCATGGTCAAATGGAAGCAGCAGAGTTGGAGTCAATTATGCTGACATTTAGTGCGGGGGAAGCTGACATTTTAGTTTGTACGACAATTATTGAGTCTGGTTTAGATATTCCACGAGTAAATACCATCTTAATCGAAGACGCTCAAAAATTTGGTCTATCTCAGTTATATCAATTGCGCGGTCGGGTTGGTCGTGCAGGAGTGCAAGCTCATGCGTGGTTATTTTATCCGACTACTGCTTCCGGTGGGATAGCGCTGACAGATGATGCTCAAAAACGGTTGCGGGCAATTCAGGAATTTACTCAGTTAGGGTCAGGATATCAGTTGGCAATGCGAGATTTGGAGATTCGAGGTGCCGGGGATATTTTGGGTGCAGAGCAGTCCGGTCAGGTTAATACCATTGGGTTCGATCTGTATACAGAAATGCTACAGGAGGCAATTAACGAAGTTAAAGGTCAAGAAATTCCCCAGGTGGATGATACTCAAGTTGACCTGAGTTTGACTGCTTTCATTCCAGCGGACTATATTCCAGATTTAGATCAGAAAATGAGTGCATATCGGTTAGTTGCTTCTGCGAATAGTCGGGAAGAGTTGAGTCAAATCGAGGCTGGTTGGTGCGATCGCTACGGAGCTATTCCTCAGTCTGCTTTGCAGTTATTAAGGGTAATGGAATTGAAGCAAATAGCCAAGAAATTAGGCTTTGCTCGGATTAAACCAGAAGGCAAACAGCACGTTATTTTAGAAACTCCTATGGAGGAACCCGCTTGGAATTTATTAAAGGAGAAATTACCAGGTCATTTACAATCTCGTTTTGTGTTTAGTAAGGGTAAAGTTACGGTGCGTGGTTTAGCTGTTTTAAGTGCAGATAAACAGTTACAAAGTTTAATAGATTGGTTGAGTAAAATGGAAGGTGCTTTGCCAGAAAATCAGTTAAGTTTTCAGTATTTGTAAAAAGTATTTTTAATATCATTTAAAGGGGTGTTCTAAACAGTTTTTTCTGAATCAAACAATTAATACCCCGGAACAATTTCAATATCTACAAAATTTCATATTAAAAGGAGTACAAAATCATGCCATTTAGTAATTACAAAAATATTGCTGCAGTAGTCAAAGAATTTCAAATAAAATATGTTTATACAAATTTTGTTAATGAAGTCAATTTTACTGTTCCTCAAAACTTTCGAGAAGAGTTAGATTTTTTACTTTCTCATGGAGCAGTATATAGTTCAGAGTTTGCAATTTGTGAGAATTTGATTTATCCGATTTTGAAAGAAGTATGGAAGTCTTATTATGATCAATTAATGCTTTGGAGCCACGAAACTTTAATTTATGATGAAAAGCTCTCAGGACAACCGGATTATATTGTGGCTGAACTTAGTCCTTTAGGCAGAATTATTTTTGATAAACCCTATTTTTTAGTGGTAGAAGCCAAGCAAGATAAATTTGAAGAAGGATGGGGTCAATGTTTAGCTGAATTAGTCGCCGTACAGAAAATTAATAACGATTTAGAACAAACAATTTTCGGCATCGTTTCTAATGGTAAATTTTGGGAATTTGGTAAATTGAAAAGAGATGTTTTTACCAGGAATATTATCAGTTATACTCTGGGAGACTTGGAGAGATTATTTGCTGTAGTAAATTATGTATTTCAGCAGTGTTTATTGCAGTTAAAGAATGATTAAAAAAGACCATGAAATTATGCCATTCAGTAATTACAAAAATATTGCAGAAGTTGCCAAAGAATATCAACTCAAATGTATTTCTGCAAATTTTATCAATGAACTGGAATTTCCAGTGCCTCAAAATTTTAGAGAAGAGTTAGACTTTTTACTTTCTCATGGAACTATATACGGTTCAGAATATGCTATTTGTGAAAATTTAATCTATCCAATTTTGAAATAAGTTTGGAAATCTTACTATCAAAAAATGACTCTTTGGAGTCACGAAACTTTAATTTATGATGAAAAGCTCTCAGGAAAACCGGATTATATTGTGGCTGAAATTAGTTATTTAGGCAGAATTATTTTTTGTAAACCCTATTTTTTAGTAGTAGAAGCAAAGCAAGATAAATTTGAAGAAGGATGGGGTCAATGTTTGGCATAATTGTTAGCTGTACAGAAAATTAATAACGATTTAGAACAAACAATTTTCGGCATCGTTTCTAATGGTAAATTTTGGGAATTTGGTAAATTGAAAAGAGATGTTTTTACCAGGAATATTATCAGTTATAC
>JASJEE010000065.1 GCA_030064835.1 Microcoleaceae cyanobacterium MO_207.B10
GACCTAAAGAATATAATTTCTAGTCTTTATTAAGCTACTGAGGTAGAATGATTTTTCGGAATTTTTTCAGAGACTGTTTCTGGAATTACTACTCCCTACTTCCTCAGACCTAAAGAATATAATTTCTAGCATTTCTTTAGCTACTGAGGTAAAATTATCTTTCTAATTTTTTGAGAGACTGTTTCTGGAATTACTACTCCCTACTCCCTATTCACTATTCCCTAAAATATATGAATCCCATAATCGGAATTATAATGGGCAGTGACTCAGACTTGCCCACAATGAAAGAAGCGATCGCCATCTGCGAAGAATTCGAGGTCCCCTCAGAAGTCGCCATTGTCTCGGCCCACCGCACCCCCCAAAGAATGTTTGAATATGCCCAAACTGCCCATCAAAGAGGATTAAAAGTCATCATTGCTGGAGCAGGTGGAGCAGCACATCTACCAGGAATGGTCGCATCTTTAACGCCACTCCCAGTCATCGGCGTACCAGTACAAACCCGAACATTGCAAGGAATAGACTCCTTATATTCTATAGTCCAAATGCCAGGAGGAATACCAGTAGCCACAGTAGCTATCGGCAATGCCAAAAATGCCGGTTTATTAGCCATTCAAATATTAGCATCCCACCAACCAGAATTATTAGAACGAGTCCAAAAATATCGTCAGACCTTAGCTGAATCAGTAATGGACAAACAAACCAAACTAGAAAATATAGGTTATCAGGAATATTTAACACAAATTTAATTGACTTGCAAATATTTTCGACCCAAAATCTGACAAAGACTTCTGATTCTTTCTCGCAGAAAGTTTATCTCAAAGACTTTCTAGGCGATCGCTACCGAATTAAATAACAGTAGCAACTAATACAGAAAGTCTACTTAAGAATTGGTCGGATATTTTCGCTTGTAACCTAATTAATTAATTTGTTCTCACAAAAATGACATCTAAACTAACATTTAGGAGCAACAGAACAAAAAAGAGACAGTTACTATCAGCAAGATATAGCAGTTTCTTAGAGCCGACAGCACTAATGAATAGGCTACGTCGGACAAGATGGTTTTCCCCCGCCACCTTAGCCTGTATACCATTAGTCTGCATAATTATTGCTCTATGGGCAGGAGCAGCAGCAGCCCAAGACCAAGAATTAACCCCAGAGTATATCAAAGGGGTATTAGACGCGATTTGGATTTTGGTAGCTTCAGTCTTAGTGATTTTTATGAATGCTGGTTTCGGAATGTTAGAAACTGGCTTCTGCCGCCAGAAAAATGCTGTTAATATTTTAGCAAAAAACCTGATTGTATTTGCCCTGGCGACATTAGTTTTCTGGTCTATAGGATTTTCCATAATGTTTGCAGGAGACCATCCGTTGATTGGTGGGGGTGGTTTTTTCCTTACAGGTGAAGCAACTGACTACGGACTAGACCCATTTCCTGCTGGTCTGCCAATACCAGTATTTTTCCTATTCCAAGCAGCTTTTGCTGGCACTGCTGCAACTATTGTTTCTGGAGCAGTAGCTGAAAGGATTGAATTTTCAGCCTTTCTATTTTTTAGCTTGTTAATCGTAGGTATTTCATACGCAATTACTGGACATTGGATTTGGGGTGGTGGTTGGCTACAAGAATTAGGTTTCAGTGACTTTGCTGGCTCAACAGCAGTTCATTCTGTAGGTGGGTGGGCAGCACTTGTAGGAGCATATCTGCTTGGACCACGGCTCGGTAAATATGATGAAAATGGTCAACCCAGAGCTATTCCTGGCCATAACATGGGTTTTGCTACCTTGGGCTGTTTAATTCTTTGGATCGGTTGGTTTGGCTTTAACCCTGGTTCTCAACTTGCAGCAGATGAAAATGTAGTTTATATTGCTGTAACCACAAACTTAGCAGCAGCAGCAGGGGGGGCTACTGCAACTATTACATCTTGGTTCAAAGATAGTAAGCCAGACCTTTCAATGATTATTAACGGAGTTTTGGCTGGCTTAGTTGGAATTACTGCAGGTTGTAATGGGGTAAATTATTTAGAAGCAGTAATTATTGGTGGTGTAGCTGGTATAATTGTAGTTTATTCTGTTCCCTTCTTTGACAAGTTAAAAATTGATGACCCAGTAGGTGCAGTATCAGTTCACTTAGTCTGTGGAATATGGGGCACTTTAGCTACTGGCTTTTTTATTGAACTTTCTGAAGATGTCACTCGTTCTGAGCAAATTATTAATCAGATTATTGGTATCTTCTCAGTGGGAGCCTTCACAGTGGTAATGAGCGCGATTTTCTGGCTAGGATTAAAGGCTATTCTAGGTCAAATTCGTGTCCATCCAGAACAAGAATTCCAGGGTTTAGACATTTCAGAACATGGTATGGAAGCCTATACTGGTTTTGTAAAAGAACCTGATTCTTTTGGTTACAACGTTTCTGGTGAGATATCAGATAGCGGGCCAGGATTTGAAAGAGAATAATATTAATATCAACTATTCGCCATATTTGGCCTAAAAATCTAAGACCGAATCGAAGATTACGGTCTTAGATTTTCAATTAATGGTTAAAACACTGGGAAGATAATTTGAGGTCAAGTTGACATACTCTCCGGCCTAAAGGCACGGAGATTCTCCTGAAACCAGGATTCTTGGTTCAACGAGTCCACTTAAATTAAATACCTTGCGGCATCTAACCCAGAGATGGTTCTCTCCCCAAGCGTTTGCTCTATTCCAAGAGCCTGTTCCCGTATGCCCTACGGTACAGTTCAAACCTTAAAAGACTTTGGTTCTCTGGTACTTGATGCTTAAAGCAATTCCTAAGCACAAGCTAGCTAGTGCAAAACCCCATAACTTTAGTTTTCAAGGCGCAAGGAGTGCTACGATTAGTAGCTAGGTTTTTAGAGTGGTTGAATACCTTTGCCACTTAATATAAGTATCACACAAAGTCCCCCTTTTAGGGGGAGGCTTTAAACCCAATTTTTCGGTAAAATAGCCTTAATTATTGGTCAGTTGCTTCAGCATAGAGACTAATTGAATTTGGCTTCGGTGTTTACTTTTTCTAAAAATATTCCAAATTGGGCCTGGCTTTCCTTGGCAGCCAACGGGTTACTATCAATTATAGTGGCCATTTTACTGACAAATGATTACAAGTTGCCGGATAACCCTCAAGCAACTGCTACAACTACTACCAATAGCCTGAGTGCTAATAAACCTAGCCCCTTATTTGGGGAGGCTAGACAAGAACTTCTAGCTATTGGACGAAATCATAAGTGGACCTATGAACAATGGGTAGACCAGTTGCAGCGAGAGGCGATGGCTGCAGCAGATAATCGGCCAGACCGTCTGACACTTTTAGTCGGAGATTCTTTGAGTCTCTGGTTTCCCTCGAAACTACTCCCAAGGGATAGAACTTGGTTAAATCAAGGTATCTCTGGGGAAACTTCTGCTGGCCTTTTGAAGCGGTTGTATGTATTTGATAGCACTAGGCCAGAAACAATTTTTCTGATGATTGGTGTTAATGATTTAATACATGGAGCTGATGATCAAACTATTTTGACTAATCAAAGAAAGATTATTCGTCAGTTACGCTACATTCATCCCCGTAGTCAAATAGTGATACAGTCCATTCTGCCCCATAGTGGGGAGGCAGCTACCTGGGAACGTCGCGATCGCCTATTGCAGATACCGAATAGTCGCATTAGAAAAATTAATCGTAGTATTAAAGCTATAGCTGATGCGGAAGGAGCTTTCTTTTTAAATTTACATCCTCTTTTTGCCGATCCTCAAGGTTTTCTTCGCCCTGAGTTGAGTACCGATGGTTTACACCTAAATGATGAAGGTTATCAAGTTTGGAGTACAGCTATACAAATGTATAGCAAAATGAGGCTTGAGGAACCTTTGTAATCTTACTTTAGACATCTCCAGAAAAGAGGGAGTATGAGGGAGTAGGGAGCAGGGAGTAGGGAGCAGGGAGCAGAGGGAAATAATTGATAATTTATCTGCGGTAATTGATTTTATTTTTGATTATTGGAGATGTCTATTAAAGATTCTGCAAACAATTAGATTAGATTAAGTTGGGAAATGCTGACTGAAATGACCCTGGGGTTTTAAGATGAAAGAGAATTAGCCAAAGTCTGATATTAAAAAATTATGGATACAAAAGCTTTTACCAGGGCACTCAAAAAGTCTGAAAACTACAACCGCAAAGGATTTGGTCATGCAGAAGAAGTGGCCAATGTTATGCAGTCTACTTACCAAAGTAATTTAATCCAGGAACTCCGAGACAACAATTACACCCTAACACGAGGCCATGTGACAATTAAACTGGCAAAAGCTTTTGGTTTTTGTTGGGGCGTCGAAAGGTCTGTTGCAATGGCTTACGAAACCCGTCAACATTTTCCCAGTGAACGTATTTGGATTACCTATGAACTAATTCACAATCCTTCAGTAAATCAGCACATGAGGGATATGCAAATAGGATTTATACCTGTAATTGATGGTAAAAAAGATTTTTCTGTGGTGGAAAATAATGATGTTGTAATTTTACCTGCTTTTGGTGCAAGTGTTCAAGAAATGCAGATTTTGAATGATAAAAACTGTAAAATTGTTGATACTACTTGCCCTTGGGTTTCTAAAGTCTGGAATAGTGTAGAAAAACATAAAAAAAAGCAATTTACTTCAATTATTCATGGTAAATATAGCCATGCAGAAACTATTGCCACTAGCTCTTTTGCTGATAAGTATTTAATAGTTTTAAATATGGCAGAAGCTGAATATGTTTGTAACTACATTCTCAATGGTGGCAACCATGATGAGTTTATGGCAAAATTTAGTCGTGCTTGTTCTCAAGGTTTTAACCCCGATCAAGATTTAGCCCAAGTTGGTATTGCTAATCAAACTACTATGCTCAAAACTGAAACTGAGCAAATCGGAAAATTGTTTGAGCGGACAATGATGAAGAAGTATGGACCAGATCAATTAAATCAGCATTATCAGAATTTTAATACTATCTGCGATGCTACTCAAGAAAGACAGGATGCTATGTCAGGTTTGTTCGATCAGAAGTTAGATTTGATGGTAGTTATTGGTGGTTTTAATTCTTCTAATACTACTCATTTACAAGAGATGGCAATAGAGAATAATATTCCTTCTTTTCATATTGATAGTGCTGAACGGATTTTACCTGATAATAGAATTGAACATAAACCTTTAGGTCGTGATGTGGAAATAACTGAAGGTTGGTTACCTGAAAATAAAATTGTAGTGGGTGTGACTTCTGGTGCTTCTACTCCTGATAAAGCGGTGGAGGATACTATTAATAAAATTTTGGCAATGAAGTCTGTTTAGGTGATTTAGTTTTATAGTCATTTCAAATCAGAATGAAACATTTTTTCTGCCAATACCCTTTTACGGTAATAAATGTTCGTCTCAATCTAAACTGAATTGACTATAAAGTAGGTGATTATTATACCAAATTTACTTGAATGATTAAGTTTTGCATTCTGATAAACGGTATTAGCATTCCTCTTGCCAATTATTAGTTTTCATTAAAATAGACTATGGCTATTGGGTTTGTAACTTATCAAAATTTTAAGTGTACTTAGGGTTTGCTGAAAAAGTATTTTGGTAAGAGTAGGAGTAGGGGCGATTCCTTCATAAATCGCCCCTATAGGAGTTAAGATAAATGAGAGTTACAGAGGATGTAGTCGCAAGAATAGTCCCTTGATTTTTCTGCTATAGTTAGCCTTTAATGCTAACTTTTTAAACCTTTTGGAGTTATCAAGCTTGTACTTTTTCCATACCTAAATTCCATACCTAAAAAGGTGAAAATTTTAACCGAAAAATTATGGTCTAAAGCCTCCTATGTTAAGGGTATAAAAAAATGGAATATTCCAAAATTCAAGCCTCCTTATTCCAGAGATACTGATAACTGATAACTGATAACTGAAATAACCTAATAACCTGGCAATGCTTTTAGATTTAATCAGCAAACCCTACAGCGCTTTTCAGGTAGATAAACCACATCGTCATAGCCAAAACCCTGTAGGGGCGATTTCCGTTCCGGAATGCTCCTAATTACGCGAATCGCCCCTACTGTGGTCTACTGAAATGAAAACCGCTGTGAATATTTAGGCACGAAAAAAACTTAAGTATACAAAAAAATAAAGTAGTTCTGAAGTCTATCCCATTCTCCCTCCTACCCTCCTAAGCAAGATAAATTTTAACATCTACTTAGGGCTGGCTGAATAAATATCAAAAGCTTATAGGGGAAATATTTGAGGCATTATTTGTGGGAACAAAGTGTCCGTTTTTTTGCTACTGGTAGCTCAAAAAGTCAGAATTTTTAGTAGACAAAAGGGGAAAATTTGAGTGACAATTATTCCGATTATATTTCCTGAATCTACCATTTCTCATGACTACTGTACGGGTCGCGTTTGGGAAGCATTCCGTAGGAAACCACCCCTAACTATTGACTACTAGAAACAGCAAAAATACTTTTGTCAGCAAACCCTACTTATTTACTTATTATTTTATGTCTAATCTAGTCAAAAGTTTAAATTTAATAGCCCATCCCAAGTTAGAAAAGTCATTAGGATATGAAGCCAATAATCGTTGGGTAACTTTTCACTGGGAACCAGAAATAAACCAGATTATGTATAGTGATGGTAAAAATATTGGTACTGGCATTACTTTAGCATGGCAGATTTTTCTTCAGCATCCTTTAGTAAGTGCTGAAGTAGAAGACTATAGATTAAATCAAACTGACAAATATTGGTTAATTTTAGATAGACAAACTAGAAATTTGTATGTAGGGGAAGAACAAATTGTTCCCATAATGTTTGAACAACCAGAAAGTTTAACTTTACTAGCTTGTCTGAATGAAAAAAATGATGATTTGCCTAATAGTCAAGTTCAGAATTATTCCCAGAAACAACAGATGAAGCATTTAATTCCTCTGGGAATTGCTGGTGGATTAATAGCTGCTTTTGCTGCTAGTAGTTGGTTATTTGTAGGGGAAAAATTTCAGCAATTTAAGCAAGATGCTAATAATACAGTAGCAGTTAGTGGCAACGCTTGTGGCCCAGGAGGCAGTAATGATTTTTCATATTTTTTTAATACTACTAGTGGAAATAAGGAGTTACACTTAGTAGGTATTTACGAAGCACGTTCAGACCATCAGGGTGGATATCATCCCACTGGTACTGTGGATATAAGAATAGAGCGTCAAGAACGACCTATTGTTCTAGTTCTATCTGCTTATGAACCTGTACAGTGGAATGTAAGTCTAAAAACTGGAGTAAATTTAGAGAAAATTATTGTTAATGGATACCATGACCAAAAAGTTTCTGGTGTAGCAGATGTCCCCATAGAAGAGTTTAGTTACCAAGAAACAGGAAACTATTTTGGCAAATTTGCCTATAGATGGGATAAATTTTCTCCAAGTGCTGATACATTGTCCCTAGTAACTAACCTTGAACAGTTGACTAAAACAAGTTTAGTTTCTTTCCAAGGATGTTACCGAGGTACAAGTTTCACCGTTAAATAAAAAGCTTTAATTCCCAGGTTCATAATATTTAGTGACAGAAATTAGTGACAGAGAAACTCTAGGAATAAATAAATAAAGAAATCAAACAAACTCAAAATAATTACAGAAAACTATCAGTAAATTGCTTATTTTCCTGTATAACTCCATCCTCAAGATAAATAACTCTATCAGCAGCATCTACAATTCGAGGATCGTGAGTTACCATCAAAACTGTACAACCACCTTCTTTTGCCAGACGACGTAGTAATTCAATAACTGTATGACCACTATGGGAGTCTAAAGCTGCTGTAGGTTCGTCGGCCATAATTATGCGAGGATTTCCAGATAAAGCTCTGGCGATCGCTACCCTTTGTTTTTGTCCTCCTGATAAGTCGCGGGGATGTAATTTGGCTTGAGCGGCTAAACCAACTTGTTCTAGAAGCACCTGAGCTTCATGTTTTGCTGCTTTGCCTTTAATACCCTTCATATTTAGAGCTACTTGTATATTCTCTGCTGCTGTTAATGCAGGAAACAAGTTAAACCCCTGAAAGATAAAGCCAATATTCTGAAGTCTAAACCTAGCTAACTGATGTCTAGACATTTTGGTAATTTCTTGTCCTAAAAGACACACTCTTCCAGAGGTCGGTGTTAACAAACCTGCTAAAATTGTCAGCAAAGTAGTTTTACCAGAACCAGAGGGGCCCATCAATAATTGGACGTCACCTTTCTGTACTGTTAAGTCAATGTTCTTAAGTACCTGATAAGACTGTTGTCCGGACTGGTAAGCCATTGTCACCCCACAAGCCATAATTGCTGAAGTTTTTAAACTAGCAATGTCTCTGGGAGTACAGATATAAGGGCTTTGGGTTTTGGTTGCGGCAGCCATGTACATATTGAAAGTGGTCATAGGTGTGACTTTTGGTAAGCTAGGGTGTTTCCAGGATAGAGGAATATACCTCTGATTGATTTTCGCTTATGCAAGCATGATTATGATTTGTTTAAGTTGCCCAAGTTTTGAGTTTGAACATCTTTATAATTTAATCTCTATCGAAACAAGAGGTTAAATTTTAGTGCATAATTCAAGTATCATGACCTTTTACCTAAAAAAACTTATGTAGTTTCCTGATCTTTATATTTTACTCTAATAAGTTATGAAGGATAAAATGGAACACTTAGGGTTGACACTATTGACTGAAATTTGTGTGAGATGTGAATCAGAAGGCATAAATACTTAAGTAGATTCAAGCTAGATTATCAGCATCTAAGTAGATTCTTCATTTTTTCCTGATTCAACTTCGGATGTTTCAGCATTTGACCACAAAAATATGAAAACAAAATAAATATTTATGATCTAATTGGACTCATTGGCACAATTTCAGTTTAGATAATTTATATTCATAATCCTGGTTTTATGTGATTAACTCAATGGGTTTTCGATACAAGATACAAGTTTAACTCTAAATATCTAGAAAATATCTATAAATATGAGTATTACCCTGGATTGGAATTGGTAAATAGGTAGATTGCTGTTATGGGTATAGAGGGAGGGCAAAGAAAACCGACTAGCAAATAAATTGAATCTGGAACTGCTCAATCTGTTCTCTAAAACACAGAATCATTATTTGTTGTTCTTTGGTAGAGTAGGTATGGTATAGTAGGTAATTTTTTGATCAACAGTATCATTGTTTAACCAAAGAGTCGCTGATTATGACTTTATTTATTCAATATAACATAACTTGCGAGTTTAGAGTTAACAATAAATTATGGTATAAACAATAGCAGACATTAATTGCTCTTTTTGTTGAAATAAATGTTCAATGTTTTTCAAATAATTAGATAATATTTTTTGAAAATATTGAAAGGATAGTTACAGAATAGGGAGTAGGGATAAGTATAACTGTAATAATTCTCAGCTGTAGCAGTATTTATAGAAATTATATTTAATCGGAAATATCAAAATTTTTGCTACATTTTCTGAGTAGCAGGGAGGGCAGATCAGGGAGTAGGAAGTAGGGAGTATAAGAAGGAGGAAATAATTGATATTTTCTTTGGGATAATTGGTTTGATTGTTGATTATTTGAGATGTTTAAGAGGAATTAAGATATTTTCACTTCATGTATATTCTATAAACGTTGAAAAATTTAGTATAGTTGATTGAATAAGTATACTATTGTGAGACTTTATCAATCAACAATAAATTTAGCGATCGCCACTCTAAAAGCTTTGAATTTTTGTAATCCCGCCAATAACATTGCTTTTCCTAAACTTCTATTGATAAAAATTATGTCGCCTGCCTAATAATTCAATACCACCCGGTTTTAATGCTAATAGCTAACTGTTGTTTGCAGGGAAATTGACATTTACAAAAAGTAGCGAATTTGTCGTTAGGATCAACAGTAATTATAGAGGTTTTCACAAAGGTAGACTAAGCAGAAAAAAACTATATTTCTCTCCAGAGTTGATTTAACTTTTATTGCTGTAGTCTATGTTAATGAAAACCACTATAAATTTAATTCAGTCTGATACTAGGGATGACTAAACTAAATTTTTAAAGTATCAAAATCTAACTGATAATAATTCCACTAGTCAGTAAATGATTTATTATACATATCTACTCTAGCCAAGATTTATGATCGTGAATATTTGCCATAGTTGACAACTTAAAATCATCAAAAAAATCAGGGCAAAATTTTATTTAATTGGTGAGGAGGAAATAGAGTGAAATACTAGGTTTATATTTTATATTTTAGAGTTTGACATACTCTATTTCCTTGAAGGTTAGAAATATGTCAAGCTCCAAAATTATAGAAGAATAGCAAAAAATAAATTATCCAATTTCTGGAGACCCAGTTCTCCCTGTTCCCTTACCTTCACTACAATAGAATATTCTTTTTATTTGCTAGTCCCTAGATTACTACAACACCTATGTCCACCTAATTATCTTTCCTATCGCAACAGCTAGCTAGAAGTAACTTTGTCTACAGAGAATATTTGACCCTACTATTTTGAACCTCAATCTGGTTTTTTATCAACTATGGGGTATTAATTTCGGCTTTTCTATAGCTTAGTATTTCAATCAATCTTAATCAGGACAAAAACTCCCTCAGTAAAGCACGAGGTTTAGACAAACTTTCGGTAAACTGTTGTAATTAGTTGATACTGAATATTTTGCTATGACAACATTTTTATTAGAAATTGGTACAGAAGAATTGCCCGCAAGCTTTGTCTCTGAAGCCATACAACAGTGGCAACAAATTATTCCCACGATCTTAACTGAGGCATACTTGACAAATAACTCAGTTAATATATATGCCACACCTAGACGTTTAGCAGTAGTCATCGAAGGTTTGCCCACCCAACAACCAGACCGAGAAGAAGAAATAAAAGGCCCTCCGGCTAAAGCAGCTTTTAAAGATGGTAAACCCACCAAAGCAGCAGAAGGTTTTGCCAGAAAACAAGAAATAGAACTAAATGATTTAGAAATACGCCCCACAGAAAAAGGGGATTTTGTCTTCGTCAATAAAAAAATTAAAGGTAAACAAACAACAGAAATTTTGACAGAATTAATACCTGAATGGATAAATAAACTTGAAGGCAAAAGGTTTATGCGTTGGGCAGATGGAGATATTAGATTTCCTCGTCCAATTCGGTGGTTAGTAACATTATTAGATGGGGAAATATTGCCGATAAAATTAGAAAATGGTTCCGAGATAATTACAAGCGATCGCTTTTCTTACGGTCATCGAGTTTTACATCCAAAACCAATCGAAATTTCCCAAGCAAAAGATTATGTAGAAGCGTTGAGAAAAGCCTACATTGAAGTAGACTCTCAACAAAGAATGAGCAAAATTGAAGAACAAGTACAAACCGCTGCCAAAAAAGTTAAAGGCAAAGCAGAAATTCCAGCAGAATTATTAGCAGAAGTGACAAATTTAGTCGAATATCCCACGGCAGTGGTCGGAAATTTTGACGAAGAATTTTTAATTTTGCCACCAGAAGTAACAAAGACAGTAATGGTTAGTCACCAGCGTTACTTTCCGGTATTAAAGTCAACAAAAACTGCTAAATCAAAAGTTGAATTATTGCCATATTTTATTACTATTTCTAATGGCAATCCAGATAAATCAGAAATTATTGCCAAAGGAAACGAACGAGTAATCAGAGCCAGATTAGCTGACGGGCAATTTTTCTACAAAGCAGACTTAGCAAAACCATTAGAAAGCTATTTACCTGCATTAGAAACAGTAACATTTCAAGCAAAGTTAGGCTCAATGCGCAAAAAAGTTGAACGCATTGTCAATATTGCTAAATTAATTGCCACACAATTACAAGTCAGTACAGAGGAACAGCAAAATATAGAAAGAGCTGCCCTACTTTGCAAAGCTGACCTAGTAACTCAAATGGTTTTTGAGTTTCCAGAATTGCAGGGAATTATGGGTGAAAAATATGCCCGTGCTTGTGGAGAAACTGAGGCTGTAGCAACTGCAATTTTTGAACATTATTTGCCTAGAGGTGCAGGAGATATTTTACCCGAAAGTATTAGCGGTCAAGTTGTCAGTTTGGCAGATAAACTTGATACTTTGGTCAGCATTTTTGGATTAGGAATGTTACCCACAGGTTCGGGAGACCCTTTCGCTTTACGTCGGGCAGCAAATGCAGTGGTTAATATTACCTGGGAAGCAGATTTAGGGCTAAATTTACATCAGTTATTAGAACAGATTGTTGGAGAATTTACCAAAATTTACCCGCAGAAAAACTCAGATTTATTACCTCAGTTATATGACTTTTTCTTGCAGCGAATTAGAACCCTTCTGCAAGAAGAAAAAAATATCGATTATGATTTGGTAAATGCAGTTTTGGGAGATAAAGACCCTGAGTATACAGAACGGGCATTAAAAGATTTATTAGATGTGCGGAATCGAGGAATTTTCTTACAAAATATTCGGCAAAATGGGATGTTGGATAAAATTTATGAAACTGTCAACCGTTCTACTCGTTTAGCGGCTCAAGGTGAGCTAGATTTAGTTCAATTTGTACCAGAAAAATTAGTAGATTCAAAATTATTTAAAAGTGATTCAGAATCAGCTTTTTATCAAGGTTTAATTGACTTAGTGCCTCAAACTGAAATATCTCAAAAAACTAGGAATTATCAACAATTAGTAGATGCTTTGGCAAAAATTGCTCCCACGGTCAGTAATTTCTTTGATGGGCCAGAAAGTGTCTTGGTAATGGACCCTGACCCAAAAATTAAACAAAATCGTTTGAATTTATTGGGGTTGCTTCGTAACAATGCCAGAGTATTGGCTGACTTTGGCCAAATAGTTAAAAGTTAAGGGTTTGTCCTCAGTCCCTGATCTATGTTTTCTAGAAAGGTCTAATAGTTGACAACTAATGATGTGAAATAACAACCTGAAATTACTGTAGCATTTACAGCAGATTCCACCTATGTGAGGTACACCCATAGGGCAGCCTGTAGAGAGGTTTGAACATTAATATCTGTACTTCATAATACTTGGAATTTGCTGTAAGTTTTAATTAAGTAATTAAGCCGATAAAATCTCACTTATGACCCTCGCCGGAGTCTATCCTCCCGTGGGCGGGGGCGAGGACAAGCTTTTGACTCCCGTGAAACGGTATAACCTCAACCTATCTGCCGATCGCCTCTATCTGTCTACACCCTGTTATGATAATTACACTGGGACTTTGCTTTTATACAACAATTTATTATGTCAAAAGCTCATATTATCGGTCTAGGAAAATCAGGTGTTGCTGCAGCGCGACTATTGAAAAAAAAGGGTTGGGATGTTATACTAAGCGATCGCAATGTTTCTGACTCCCTCCAACAACAGCAACAACAATTAACTCAAGAAGGTATTGCTGTTAGGTTGGGTCATTCATTTGAAGCAGAAACGTCCTTAGATTTAGTTGTTGTTAGTCCCGGAGTACCCTGGGATATACCCCCGCTGCTCCGTGCTAGAGAAAGTGGCATAGAAACTGTTGGGGAAATGGAACTAGCGTGGCGATATCTCAAGTCTAGACCATGGGTAGGTATTACTGGCACCAATGGCAAAACTACCACCACTGCTTTAACTGCTGCAATTTTTGAGACTGCAGGCTTATATGCTCCTGCCTGTGGTAATATTGGCTATGCTGCCTGTGAATTGGCTTTATCAGAAACACCCCCAGATTGGGTAATTGCAGAAGTTAGCAGTTATCAAATAGAGTCTTCTAATACTCTTGCGCCTGAAATTAGCCTATGGACTACTTTTACTCCCGATCATCTCAGTCGTCACCATACTATAGAAAATTATTTTAATATTAAAGCCAGTTTGTTAGCTCGCTCTCAAAAACAAGTTATTAATGGAGATGATCCATATCTGCGCCAAAATGCAGCCAAGCTTTGGCATAATGTCTACTGGACAAGTGTGAAGGGTAAAGCTAATTTGGTGGGTGATGCTAGTAAGGGAGTATATATTGAAGATGGTTGGGTAGTGGCTTTTGGGGAAGCAATAGTTGCAGTGGAGTCGCTGGGAATGTTAGGAAATCATAATCAACAGAATTTATTAATGGCAGTAGCTGTAGCAAAGTTAGCAGGAATAGAAAAAGAGGCGATCGCTGAGGCGGTGCAAAATTTTCCTGGCGTACCCCACCGTTTGGAATATATTTGCACTTGGAATGCTATAGATTTTATTAATGATAGTAAAGCAACAAATTATGATGCTGCAGCAGTGGGTTTAAGTGCTGTACCTGCACCTGTATTATTAATTGCTGGTGGTGAAGCTAAAGATGGTAATGATAGTGATTGGTTGCGACAAATTAAGGAAAAAGTTGTTAGTGTTTTATTAATTGGTGATGCTGCTGAGACATTTGCTCAGAGATTACAACAGATTAATTTTAATAATTATGAAATCGTCAAAAATATGGAGCGGGCAGTAATTAGAGGTGCAGCTTTAGGGGCAAAATATGATGCTAAAGTTGTGTTATTATCTCCTGCTTGTGCCAGTTTTGATCAGTATCAAAATTTTGAACAACGAGGCGATCATTTTCGTCAGTTATCTCTGGCATTGAATCAAAAGAAAAGGTAGGTTTTAGGTTTTAGGTTTTAGGTTTTAGGTGTCACGAAAGTCTGAAAATAATATATATTCTAGAGTCATTACCAATGATATTTCAGCAATTAATAATTACCTCTTCTTAAAACAAGAGGATTGACTAAAAGAATTTTTTGATTTTATCCCCTTAAAAGGGGAGGCTTTAAACCTGAATTGGTGAATTAATAATTATTAATAATTAATAATTAAGAGGTAAAATTTCAAGAAACGGATAAAATTTTCTGAAACTAGAATGTTTCCCATTCTCTATAATTCAAATATTTTTTCTACAATTATGCCGAGGATTGCGATAGAAATAAATATAAAATTAGGTAAAGGATAATTATGTCAGATTTAACAGTTAAAGACTTAGAAAAGTTGCAAATAGATTATCCAGATTATCGGATGGAATTAGTAGGTGGAGAGATTATTGTTATGAGTCCTTCAGGTTTAGAATCAGATGAAGTCGCAGCAGAAATAGTCGCTCAGTTACGTAACTGGGTAAGACCGAGAAAATTAGGCAGAGTTATTGCTTCTAGCGGTGGTTTTCGCTTACCAAATGCAGAGGGAGATATTCGCGCACCAGATGCTTCATTTATTAGTGCAAAAAAATTACCCCGCCCTACAGAAGATTATGCTGAATTAGTTCCCGACCTGATTTTTGAAGTAAAATCTAAGAGCGATAAATTAGCAAAATTGCGTCAGAAAATCTGGGATTTTCTAGAGTTAGGAACAGTTGTGGGAGTATTGGTAGACCCCCGCACTCGAACAATGGAAGTTTATCGGTTTATGAGGGAAAAAGTTGTACTCAAAGATGGAGATATTTTAGAAGTAGCAGAAATATTACCAGGATGGAAATTACCAGTAGCTGAAATCTGGGCACCAGAGTTTGAATAAATTAAATTTATAGATAAAAAATCAAACACAGATTATAGAAAAATTGAATTGAAGGAAAACAATTATCTTTATTACCAGATTGGGAAAATCAAAGATATAAAAATAATTCTAAAAAAGCTAAACTAGGTCGTTATGAAAAAATCCAATATGAATTAAACAATAATGACAAAGATCCATATAAAAAATTCATTGAAATTGAAGAACAACCATTATGGAAATCTGATTATAAATTTGTCGATTTATTTTGCGGTGCTGGAGGAATGACACAAGGTTTAGTTCAAGCAGGATTTCAACCAATAGCAAGTGTTGAAGAAAATTCAATAGCATCAGCAACCCATAGAAAAAATTTTCCTACATCTCATCATTTTTGTGGGGATATCAAAGAATTTAATTCTACAGAATGGCTCAATCAAATTGGTTCACCAGAAATACATTTAGTAGTAGGAGGTCCTCCATGTCAGGGTTTTTCAGTAGCAGGAAAAAGAAATCCAGATGACCCAAGAAATAATTTATTTCGAGAGTTTGTGAGAGTCGTTTCTGAAATTCGTCCTTGGTATATTGTTATGGAAAATGTGCCAGGAATTATTACTATGAAAAAAGGTGCTGTTAAAGACGAAATTTGTCAAGCATTTGTCGATATTGGTTATTCTAATATATCTGTAGCAATTTTAGAATCTGCTGCATACGGAGTGCCGCAAATTCGTCCTAGAACTTTTTTTATTGCCAATAAATTTGGTAAGATTAATCCTTATCCAAAACCTCAACTATTACCACACCAATATAAACCAATTGAATCAGCAATTTCTGACCTTCCAGAATTAACTCCTATTCCAGAAATTAATCATCAGTGGACTCGACATTCACAAGAATATATGGAAAGACTTGCTAAAGTACCTCCTGGTGGTTCTTTATATAAGACTTATGCTGATGCTTTTAAGCGACAATATTTGGGTAAACCAAGTATGACTATCAAAGAAAATCATGGTGGTACTCATATTCATCCTTATCTTAACCGGGTAATTTCAGCAAGAGAAATGGCAAGATTACAAAGTTTTCCTGACTCTTTTATTTTTGAGGGTTCTATGAAAAAAGCGATGTGGCAAATTGGTAATGCTGTACCTCCCCGTTTAGCAGAATGTATAGGTTATGGATTGATTCCTTTTTTAAATAAAATTGCTGATGAAAGGAAGAAGGAAGAATTCAAGAATTAAGAATTAAGAATTAAGAATTACCTCTCCTTGAAAAGAAGAGGATTGACAAACAGGAAAATTTTTATTTATTATCCTTTATCCAAGGGGAGGCTTTGAACCAGAATATTTCGGTAATTGATAATTTATAGGTGATAATTGATTTTATTTTTGATTTTTGGAGATGTCTAATAGTTAATTATCCTGTTTAAACTCAGTTAGTTTTTGATTAAGAGTATCTCGCCAAATATCAAAATTATACCAACCACATCCGATACATCCAGTCTCAGCATCTTTTCCAATTTTAGGTATATTATGAGGCCAATTTTCATTACCTTGATACCAGAATTTAATGCCTAATGGTGTACCCCTTTTACAAGTTTTAATACAAAATTCACAGCTTCTTGATTTTAAAAGATTATGATTACCTGCACTATCTTTTTTGAGCAATTGAAATTTTTGTTTAATCTCAGTTTCACTCATATTTAAGTTATGAGTTTCTTCAATATTTCCCCATCTTGCCATTGGAAAGCGATGGTCAATAATAATTTCGTGTCGCAGTCGTTGTCTTTGTTCAATTACATCTACATAAGAATAGACAGATAATATTTTTTCGACTAATTCTGAGGGAATATTAGTAGGAGCATTTGCTGCTTTAATTTTTCCTGTCCAACAATCCCATGTTGTTTGTTTTTGACAAGTATTGCAGAACTTTCTTTCCGTTTTAATTTCTAAACCCGGGCGACTTTTTGTACCTCTTTGTAATCCTTGAATACCACCTCCCCCCGCATATTGTTCTGATGCTCGGAAAAATAAAACAGAAATAATTGATATTATTATTCCCGATGAGTTATAAATACTGTAACTAATTTATTTGGGTGTTATTTATATAAACAAAGTGCTACTAGACCTATTACTATTAACAACTTTAGGATTTCTCGGCAGTTTTGGTCACTGTGTCGGAATGTGTGGACCTCTGACTGCAAGTTTCTCTCTTTCTGCGCGTACCCCCAGTTCGACTAAAAAATGGCATCAATTTCAATTTCATACCCTGCTTAACCTGGGTCGTCTCTCTAGCTACACCTTAACCGGAGTTGGTATAGGAGCTTTAGGTTCGGTATTAGTCGCAAGCGGTCATTTAGCTGGTATTGATAGTGAGTTGCGACGCTGGTTAGCAATACTCACAGGTTTAATGTTGATTTGGTTTGGTCTTGCCAAAGTACAACCCGAACTGTTACCCAAACTACCAATATACCATCCCTTCAAAAAAAGCAACCTCCATAACCGCCTCAGTTCAGTCATGGTTAAACTCTCCATGCAAAACAAATGGTGGACTCCTGCTTTACTGGGCTTAGTTTGGGGTCTGATGCCATGCGGTTTTATGTATGCTGCTCAAATAAAAGCAGCAGAAACTAGCAGTATTTGGTTAGGTGGGGCGAGTATGTTTGCCTTTGGTTTGGGAACATTACCCTCAATGTTGGGAGTAGGAATGTTGACATCGTTATTAAGCACAGATAAACGTAGTCAATTATTCCAGATGGCAGGATGGGTAAGCATTTTTGCGGGCATTATTACCATCATGCGGAATGGTGATATGGTTGATTACAGTGGTTATGCTGCAATCTTTTGTTTAATGTTGGCGTTGGTGGCGCGACCACTAAGTCGGTTTTGGAGTCAGCCTCTACAATATCGTCGCGCGTTAGGTGTGGGGGCGTTTGTGTTTTCGATGGCGCACACAGGGAGAATGTTAGACCACAGTTTGAATTGGAATTTTCAGGCGGTTTCGTTTATGTTGCCTCTGCATCAAATGGGAATATGGGCTGGTGTTTTGAGTTTGAGCTTAATGTTACCGTTGGCGCTAACGAGTTTTGATGGGGCGGTGAAATATTTGGGCAAGTGGTGGCGACGGTTACATTTATTAAGTGTTCCGGCGTTTGTGTTATGTGGGGTTCATGTAGTGGCTGTGGGAACTCACTATTTGGGGTCGTTGGAATGGAGTGTTGCTAATCAATTGCGGGCTGTTTTTTTAGGGGTAACAATGTTAGTTGTTTTGGTTGTGCGTTCTTCTCGTTTTTGGTCTTTGTTTTCTTTGGATAAATATTATGCTCCACCATTTAGTAAAGTCAAAAGTGGGAAGCGCTGCGAGGGGAGCGAAGCAGTCTAGTTATTGAAAGATTGTTGAGCGGATAATTCTATAAATAACTAATATAATTTGTCAGCATTACAAATTAATTTTTTGATGCTCATTACCAAAAATTCACTTATTTATGCGGGGCCAGATGTTTCGTCTTAAAAGTTACTTCTACATTTATCGTAAAGAAAACATCAATTATTTCTCCCTACTCCCTGCTCCCTG
>JASJEE010000370.1 GCA_030064835.1 Microcoleaceae cyanobacterium MO_207.B10
TGGCGTTGGTAATTGGTGGGATGATTTTCGACTAGAGGTGATACTCACCAGTTACTCTGGTTAAATATTTAGAGGTATTAAAAACAGATTACTTTTAAAGTTTCATCTCTTGATTTACCAACGCCAAAATAAAAATTGAACAATTTCAAATATTTGTTATTCAATAGTGAGCGCAATTACCAAAAAATACAAATCATACCCTAATTTCTCAACGGGATTATAACTATTTAATTGGTTTGGTATGATACCAATAAAAAAAAGAATGTTATGCTTGAGAAAAATTCAAGTATTAACTAGTTAATAAAGTTTTACCACTTTATCCCTTTGATAACCAGCCTTTTTCTTTTTTTTTCCTATTATGTCACCACACCCCACACCCCAAACCCTCAACCCTAAACCCTCAACCCTAAACCCAAGATTGACAATATTTGTAGGAAACATTTATCAATTTGGTATAACTGACTATTTCACATTTTTCGAGAAAATAGGATGCTCCTGTTTTTTTCTCTACAAACCATTTCCAATCAAAATAAACGATGCCCAATAATAAGGGTGGTTTAATTTCTCTGTATTTTCCTGAGTGTTCAGACTCCCATTAATTAAACTTAACTGAGCTTGTCGCAGTGCTTCGGCTTTGGTCAGATTCCCGGTTATTAATGCTTGATAAAAATTAATCATTAGCACTTGTGTTCCTAAATCATCAACTTGCCACAAACTAGCAAGGGATGCTTTTGCTCCAGCTCGTTGCATCTGATAACCTAAACCTAAAATTTCTGAACCATCGTCCAGAATATCTCCTACTCCAGTTCGACAAGCACTCAAAACTACTAAATTCATATTTGGCAGGGATAAATTTGTAATTTCTCGCAAAGTTAAACGACTGCCATCACCGAATAAAATAAAGGAATCTTCTGGCTGCCCACTCACAAAATCTGCATGGGTGGCAAAATGTAGAATATTGTAGTTATTAACCTGTGAAATAATTTCATTCCAACTGAAGTCTTTATTCAGTAGCTTCGTGGTATTGGGAATAATTTTAGCTAAAGTTTCTACTTCTTGTCCGGCAAATTTTAATCCTGAGAATGCAAATTTTCTTGAACCTACAGCAAACTGATAATTTCCTTGACTAAAAGCTGCTGCTAATACTCGAAGTTTATCTAAGGGTTGACTGTTGAAATTAGTTAGGCTTGCAGCAGTAATATTGTTGATACTAAATCTTTCGATTAACCAGTTTTTGCCATCGTATAAAGCTGCTAAAGGAATGTAGCGCAATATTCCATCTGGAGCATAAATGATTGTTTTTGTTTCGGCTAAAAATAGGTCTGTTTCTAAAGGTTCAATTAACCATTTATATAACTTTTTGCCAGCAATTTGTGTTGCAACGTTATTTTTTCTTGTTCTAGGAGATGTTAAGGAAATACGAAAGTCTTTAACTGCTTTTATTAACTGATTTTTACTAATTGGAACTGAGCGGTGAATTGGTAAACCATTACTTGTAACTAATACTAATTCTATCCTCTCGTTTAAAATCAAAGGATAAAGCAGCACAGCATTTTGCTTCATTTTGAGAATATTTTTTAATCTACTAATATTTGTAATGTCAATGTTTTCGCCTCCGGTTTTTTGCTTGAGCTGCTGTACAATTCCGATGATTTCTTGGTAGGAAATAAAGTTGTAAAATTCCGCCTCGATCTGTTGTTGTTCTGCTTGTAGTTCAGTAATTCTTTGTTGTTGATTGACAGACCTAGCTGTGGGTGAGATATTATTTAACCTTGTAATTTCTTCACTTACCTGCACTGCTTTCTCTTGAATAGCAGCATAATTATCCAGTATTTCTTGTTCTTGGGGTAATAATTCAATGCCAACTACAGTTTGTTCATTACCTTCTATATTTTTTAGGTAATTATCTAACTCTTGAACTTTCAGTAAATCTAAGACTTGTTGAGCTTCTGTAACGCGATTTTGTTGTAATAATAAGTCGGCTAATTTGCGATATGTATCAGCGACTTTTTCTGCATAAGACTTTTTTTTGTCTATGGATAGGGGTTGTAAATCTTGACGAATTGCTTCGGTTAAATTTACAGACCGTTTATATAAAATAATTGCTAATTCTGGTTGTTTTTTAGCAACTAATAACTCTCCAATATTGTTTAAAGTTATTCTTTCACTGGAGCGATCGCCTATTTGTCTTTGAATAGTTAAAGCCTGACGATAATAGTTTTCTGCTTGAGCAAATTCTTGAAGACTTTTGTAGACTATTCCTAAACTATCTAAGGTACGACCTTGTTCTGTTTTATTACCTATTTCTTGGAAAATTGTTAATGCTTGATGTAAATATTCTAGTGCTGTTTGATATTCGTCTTTTTCTTCGTAAACTAAACCAATATTATTTAAGCTTTGTCCGATTCCTGACTTGTCATTGATTTGTCTTCTAATTGTTAGTGCCTGTTGATAATCTGCTAATGCCTGGTCATATTTTTTCTGTAACTTGTAGGTAAGTCCTAAATTGTTTAAGCTATTGCTTTCAGCTTTTTTATTATCATTTTTTCTGTAAATCTCTAAAGCTTTTTGATACCATTCTAAAGATTTTTTATACTGACCCAACTCTTGATAAATTAACCCGATGTTATTGAGGGTAGCAGCTTCACCTTGAATATTCCCTAATTCTTGAAATGTCTTTAAAGCTTCCTGATAATATTCTAATGCTTGGGAATATTTGGCTTGATTTAGATAAATTGCTGCTATATTATTTTGGGTTCTGCTAACTCTAACTAAGTCTTTTAGTTCTTGACGAATTTTTAATGCTTGTTGCAAGTAATCTAAGGCTTGCTCGTAGTTTCCTTGGAGAAAATAAACTGCTCCAATACTATTGAGACTGCTGCCAATACCTTGTTTATCCTTAATTTGCTGACGAATTTCTAATGCCTGTTGATAATTTTCTAATGCTTGGGGATATTTCGCAAGTTTGTTATAAGTTGCTCCTATACTATGGAGTATTTCTCCTATTTTTAGAGAAATATATCGATTGGCATTTTCTGAAGCTCTGGAAATTGACAGGAATATTTTTAATGCTTGTTGATAAGTTTCTAAGGCTGCCTCATATTTGCCTTCGTTGTATAGTTGTTTGCCTTGTTTGTAGAGTTTTTCGGCTTCAGTTTGTTGGGAAGTTTGTGATATTTTTTGAGGTTGAGGTTGGAGAGAATTTAATTTTTGAGGAATTGCTGCTTCGTAGCAGAGGTAAAAGATTAATGTGAGGCAGCAGATTAGAGATGATTTTATCAGTCTTTTTATTACTCTCCTTTTTTGACTAAATCTATTAGACATTATCTTTCGGTTTTTCTCTAGAAACTTTTAGTGATTACTGACTTATATCATGTTCGGATAATCAGTTATAGATAAAATTTCAGCTCTGAGAGTACAGAAAAGATATTACCGAATAATTAAGTTAAGGTTTAAAGCTTCTCACTCGCTCCCGGAGAAACAAGGAATTTATTTTCCTTTTATTCAATTCTCTTCTTTTTAGGGAGAGGTAATTATCAATTATCAATTATTGAAACTTATACTTTTCTCCTGACTCCTTTCTCCAGCAATTCTGACTCATGAGGACTGAGGACTGACTCCTTGGTAATTATTTATAAGTATTCAACCGAACATGATATTATAAGTAATCACTAAAATGTTGTTTTGGGTAAATTAATTTATTGACAAGTTTATCTGAGATAGTATTATTTTTTCTTGCCATCTTCATCAAATAAGAGGGTTACACTACTAGAGTCTCCTTCACCAGTTCCAATCCACAATATTCCAGTACAATATTCATCGGTATTGATTTTCTCTTTTTTTAGCAAGTATCCTTCTCCTCCTGGAGTATAACATAAATATTTCTTTACAGTTTCAGCCTCGCTGTAATTACTAATTTCTTCAGCAACCCCCACAACTTCCCAATAATAATCTTCAGCTTTTTCAATCTGACCTAATTTTTCGTAAATTGCTCCTACATAGAATAATGCTCTGCCTTCTGCAGCAAGGTCATCCATATTTCGTCGCAATTTTAATACCTGCTGAAATGTTTTTAATGCCTTTTCGTATTCTTCATTTTGATACTGTTGTTCACCCTCTCTCAACAAGTTATTAATTTTAGACTGTGTGGGAGATTGACTATAGGAAATGTTTTGAGCAGATGCAGGCGAAATTTGCAAATTTTTTCCTTGACGTAACCCTTCAAAAGTAGGGAAAGTCAAAACTAAAGCAGTAGTAATAACGCCGAGAAACTTAGTCAAGTAACGCATATACAAATACCTCCATAAATCTAGCAAAAAAATCTTTAAATAGATTAGTTAAAACTCAATCGGAATTATTGCTACTAACCTAATTGAATCTGAAAATTATGTTCCTAGCTCTTAGCTAGTCTCGATAATAGTTTAGGAAATAGAGAAAAGATACAGATTTTTGAACTTTACTATGTGAACCTTCTCTGTAAAATCAACTACGAGAAATTGCTGATACTACAATTTTAGTTTATTATATACTCGCTTTTAGAGATAGGCAATAACTTAAATAAAGTCGAAAATTAAGTAAACATAACTTAATAAATAATCTGAGGACCAAACAAAGTGAATCCCAAATTCTTATTATATTTAGCCTCAATAGTTTTTTTAGTCGCTCCAGTAACATTGGCAAAATCTGCAACTGGGTTAACACAGATAAACTCAACCGAAATTGAACCAAAGAAATTAAGCAAAGCTCACCTAAAATCTATTTCTACAGAATACCCAGAAATACCTCTACAACTAGCACAAGCATCAGACGAATACGACGACCTCTCGGAACTAGACCAAGTAACCTCCGTATCCCAACTATCAGATATCCAACCTACTGACTGGGCATTTCAAGCATTACAATCATTAGTAGAACGTTACGGTTGTATCGCAGGATATCCAAATGGCACTTATAGAGGCAACCGCGCCATGAACCGCCATGAATTTGCTGCTGGATTGAACGCTTGTTTGGACAGAATGACAGAATTAATTGGTCAATCTACGGTAGATTTAGCCACTCGTGAAGATATGGCCAAGGTTCAACGTCTTATAGAAGAATTTGCCCCAGAATTAGCAGCGCTCCGTGGACGAGTTGATGTCCTTGAGTCTCGCATCGCTGAATTAGAGGCAAATAGATTTAACGGTACTACTACCATATTTGGTGGAGAAGTAATATTTGGTTTAACTAACGGTTTTGGTGGAGAGGATGTAGTTAATGCTTTTGGTAGACGTGGAGGCGGAGATGAAAATACAATTTTTAATTATCTAGTCCGACTTCAGACAGCCACAACTTTTACAGGAAAAGACCGTCTGCGTCTAGAATTAGGTTCAGCAAACTTCAGTAGTGGCGGTCTTCCTACTCCTGGCGCTTTTGCTGGTCCACGGTCATTTAATACAGATATGGCAATAGTATCTTATCAGACAAATACAGATGATGAATTTCAAATATTTAAGTTAGAGTATCGTTTTCCAGCATTTGGCGATCGCGTAGTTTTCACATTCCGTCCTGTTAACTTCAGCTTAAATAGCGTCCTCACAGCCAACTCTCCTTATTTTGATGCGGGTCGCGGTTCCATTTCTCGGTTTACCGACTCCAGTCCCCTATTTAAAATAGGTAGATTAGACTCTGGTCTAGGTTTTGACTGGTTAATTACCGACAAAGTACGTTTACAAGTGGCGTACGGTACGCGGGATAGTGAAAACCCTGGCAATGGACCGACAGGACAAGGTGGCATTACGGATGCGGGTCACAGTGCTACAGGAGTCCAATTTTTAACTGTACCATTTGATAATGTCTTAACTGGCGTTACCTATATAAATGCTTATTCAGAAGATGGTTTTCTAGATACCTATACAGGTAGTTTAAATGCTGATACTTCTGGAGGTTTAAGTAGACCTGCTAATATCAATGCAGTAGGTGGTACGGTGCAGTGGCGAGTTTGGGAGAAAATTACTCTTGGTGCTTGGGGGGGATGGGTATTTACAAATTATATTAATTCTGATGCTCATGCTACTTCTAATACTTATTTATTTTCTGTCGGAATGTCTGACCCTTTTGGTCGGCAGGGAGATTTATTTGCGGTATTATTTGGCAAACCTTTAAAATTAGTTGATGGAGATAATGGCATTCAAGAAGATGAGGATACTTCTTATCACATTGAAACTTTTTACAGATATAAGTTGAGCGATCGTATCACAGTTACCCCCGGCGTTTTTGTAGTTACAAATCCCGAACATAATGAAGATAATGAAACGATTATCATTGGAGTTGTGCGAACAACTTTCCGTTTTTAAACAATGTTCGTACTATTGCTCTAGCCCCATTTTTAATCAATATCTTTGGCGCTGAAGTACAACTACAAACAAAAAAAATTAATGCTCGTAGTATTTCTCTAGCCCCATTTTTAATCAATATCTTTGGCGCTGAAGCACAACTACAAACAAAAAAAATTAATGCTCGTAGTATTTCTCTAGCCCCATTTTTAATCAATATCTTTGGCGCTGAAGCACAACTACAAATACAAACAAAAAAACTAATGCTCGTAGTATTGCTCTAGCCCCATTTTTAATCAATATATTTGGCGCTGAAGCACAACTACAAATACAAACAAAAAAACTAATGCTCGTAGTATTGCTCTAGCCC
>JASJEE010000371.1 GCA_030064835.1 Microcoleaceae cyanobacterium MO_207.B10
CCAAGAAAACTTGTTGCTTCAAAGAAGTAGAAAGTTTTCTCACAAAGAATCTAAGTTGAGAGCTATATCAAATTTTATGTATAAAAAAGTTATACGAATTATCAAAATTTTTGCTACATTTAGCTACCAAAAATAGTAGTCACTAACCAGGATAAAATTGTCCGAACAAGATAAAAAAAAAGACTCAAATATTAGATAATAATACATCAACAAACCATATTCTTTATATAGCAGATTTTGCTTTTATCCTTGAATTAGCCATAGTATTCTTTTGAGAAATGATTTTACATAAAATTCCATATTAATGAAGTACAACTAGACTATCAAAAATATTTTTTGTCTATTCCCTATACCCTGTTCCCTGTTCCCTGTTCCCTAAAACCATAAACATAAACCTCATAAAATAGGGAAGTTATGTATATAATGCAAGAGAGCTAGGGGTGTTAATTCTTTATCGGAATCTTAATCTTAATCTTATGTCTCATACAATAATATTTTATAAGTTTAAATATATTCAATTTCTGGCTGCCTACTAATCATTGTATTCTGAATATTTAAGCTAGGTTCTATTAAAAAATCAACTACACCTGTACCGCATGAATAACTACAATGTTGGACTCTAAACATAGCAATATCAATACAACGGGATAAATATGTCAAATGATCGTCAGCCATCCCCACAACTCCTGCATTTAAAAAATATACACCAGGGTTCAGCAAGCATTTAAACTTAAATTTAACTATAACTGTTTGTTGAGCTTCAATATATTCTACGGACTTTCTATTACCATGTAGAGATGCTCCTCCTAACTCAAATCCACTAAGAGTTTTAATCAGCATTCCAAACCTAACTTTGGATGTGGAATTCATAAACTTTACTGCATAAGTATAGTAATATTCCCGCCGATTAATTAAATGATTTACTCTCCTACCATCGGGAGTAATAATATGGGGGTCAAGAATTTCTGCTCCTTTGTTAGGATAATGTATTGTATTTGAGGGTATCATCTCCGGGTCATAAATTTCGTCATATTCTGCTGACTCGGAAATAGGGTTGCTGTTATTTTGATTATGCGTATTTTCTCTAGTATTAGTGGCTGTATCATCTACTTGCTCATCATCTAACAAATCCTGAGTATATAAGTTAGGAATCTGACCAATTTCTTGCCTAATTAATGGAATTTTATCAGGAAAAGCATAGATTAATTTCTGATATTTAGAAACAACATATTTAGGAGTATGATAAAGTAACATTTCACCATGATCCATTAAAATTGCTGAGTCACAAAGTTGTACAACTGTTGATGCTGCATGAGAGACAAATAAAATTGTGCCGCCTCTTTCTTGAATATCTTGAATCCGAGCAAAACATTTTCTTTGGAATGCTTCATCTCCCACTGAAAGTGCTTCATCAACTACTAAAATATCTGGATTTACACTTGTTGCTACCGCAAACCCTAACCGGATAAACATCCCACTAGAATAAGTTTTTACAGGTTGGTCAATAAAATCGCCAATATCAGCAAAACCTGCAATTTGGTCAAATTTTTCTTCAATTTCTGATGGTTTTAATCCTAATAGTTGACCATTGAAAAATACATTCTGCCTACCTGTAAATTCTGGATTAAATCCACTTCCTAGTTCTAGCAATGCAGAAATTCTACCCTTGACTGTTACTTTTCCTGTAGTTGGTGTAAGAGTGCCTACAATTATTTGTAAAAGGGTACTTTTTCCTGAACCATTACGCCCCACAATTCCTAAAGTATGTCCCCTTTCTATTTCTAGATTGATGTTTTGCACTGCCCAGAATTGATCGGCGCGACTTTTTCCTGGCAACAAAATCTCTTTTAAACGGTCTACAGGATGTCGATACCGTTTAAAGCATTTAGAAACATTTTGGAGTGAAATTACAGTTTCAGGCATCAGAATTTTCTTGGCAAAATTTAAAGTAATATATCAATATATAATCTAATGTTTTATGGGATTTTTGTAAGCATTTCCTACAGAATACTGCGCCAATAGTAGTTAGGAATTTAGCTGTCACCAAAAAGCAAATACAGCGCTATATTATATTAGGTATAGGTGGCTCAAATACTTCTGTTGCAAATCAATTAAACTCAGAAATTTTGTTAGTAATAAACCGGGTTTGCATTAATCTTAATAAGGATAAAGATTGAAAAAGCTGAGTGCTGAATGCTTACGATTTTTTTTGAGTTTACAAAACATCGGCAAAAGCCGGACGTAATTTTTTGTAGACCCAAAACCCAACATAAAATATTACTAAAGACATTAAAGCAGCAATTCCTAATTCCCCCCAATGCTGAACTTCTCCTGCTAAAACTAGGTCTCTATATACCTCAGCGATCGCTGTTAAAGGATTACACCAAAACACCCAACCTCGCCAGCTTTCTGGAATTACATTTGCTGGATATACTATTGGTGTAACATAAAACCAAAGATTCAAAATTACTCCTAAACTTTGAGGAATATCTCGCAAAAATACTGTTAATCCTGCAGTAAAATATCCTAAACCTGCTGTTAGTAAAAGTTGTGGTAAACAAACTATAGGTAGTAACCATAATGTTTCATTTACCACCCCAGATGATATACATACCATTACTGTCAAAGCTATTAATCCAAATGTACTTTCAATAAATGTTGAAAGAATTGGAACTAATGGTAATAAACTGAGAGGAAATACGACTTTTTTGACTAAATTAGGTTGTTTAATTACAGATCCAGAAGCTTGAGTCAATCCATTAGTAAAAGCTAACCAAGGTATTAATCCCGCAAATAACCATAACCCAAAGGTAAGTTTACTATCTTCTGGCAACCCTTCTAGACTCAGCTTAACTTTGAGAATAATAGAGAAGACATAAGTGTAAATTAAAAGTTGGGATAGTTGATTAAGCAGTGGCCACAAATTACCGAGAATTGACCCTTTATATCTAGCTTCTAAATCTCTTCGTACTAATGTTAATAGTAGGTTGAAATTAACCCACCAATAATTATCGATTTTGGTTAGCCAACGACTAAAACTGCTAGTTTTGCGGACAACATCTTTCATAGTCCTATAATTTTCCGTTTTGTCCTCTACACCACACTGAACCTAAAGTTCCTCAATAACAAATGTCTACAGTCTACTGTTTTCCGTTTTGATCAAAGCACTCAGCCTTACTTTTGAAGACTTTTAGGCTTCTAAATTAGCTCTAATAGAGATTTTTACCTCATTTCAAAACTCATCTAGATTAGCCTTAGTCCCAGTAGACGGTGACAGTTTTTGAGATTATACCAGTGGACTGTCAACAATATTGATTAATTTGAGTTTTCATCATCATATTTAATCGATCAGGGGCTGTAAAGCTTCTGCTATTACCTGTCTTTGTTGGGTATCATAACCAAAACGTTCGAGAAATTCCTTGTAATTACCTTCACCAGTTGTAACACTACGGTATAATTCCTGAAGAATTTTGTGGATAACTGGTAGATTTAAGTTTTTAATCAAATTAATAGTCCTTGAGCGTACTTTTGCTGAACCTCTGGCTGTTTCTTCATTCTGATTTTGCTGATGATAAACTATCATGACTGAAGACATAGCTAAATTTTTCGCCAATAGTTCTGGCACTGTGTCTGGAGCAGATTCTAAGGCCCGAAAAATTAACGGTGATGGATTATCTGCTAAAGGTCTAGAGTCTGTAAGATAACTAATGAAAAATCCTCTCGCACCATCTTTACTCTTGACTAATTTCGTGATTAATGCTTCAGTTTCAGCTTCCGATAGCTGACCTGTTTCCATCCCGGACATTATTTCTTGAGTCAGGGCGCTAGCTTCTTGATCGCTGATATTTTCGGGTACGGATAATGATGATTTCATAGTTTTGGACAATTATTAACTCAACTCTTTGTATGATAATAGGGATGTTAGCAATTGTTTCCCCGTTATGGCCATAATTTCTTCCAAACCACAATCTCCACAACCAGAAAGGCCAGATGAAAACATTTTCTTAGCCTCCGAAAATAAAACCTCATACAAAACCAAAAAATCCAAATCCTCACCCCCCTCAAACGACACAGAAACATTATTAGAAGCAGAAGCAACTGCCGAAGAAAAAACCAATAAAAACAACGAAGAAAAAATTCGGCCCCAAAGACTAGCCGAATATATCGGCCAAAAAGACCTCAAAGAAGTATTAAGCATTGCCATTGCAGCGGCCAAATCTAGAAAAGAATCTTTAGACCATTTATTACTATATGGCCCGCCAGGACTAGGAAAAACTACCATGTCTCTTATATTGGCAGCAGAAATGGGGGTTAACTGTAAAATTACCACTGCTCCCGCCATTGAAAAACCTAGAGATATTGTCGGTTTGCTAGTAGGTTTGCAAAAAGGCGATGTTCTTTTTATAGATGAAATTCATCGCCTTTCTAAAATGACAGAAGAAATATTATACCCGGCGATGGAAGACTTTCGCCTGGATATTACAGTAGGTCAAGGTAAAACTGCCAAAACTCGAAGTATTCCCCTCAAACCATTTACTTTAGTCGGAGCAACAACCAGAGTAGGTTCCCTAACCTCCCCTCTGCGCGATCGCTTCGGAATTATCCAGAGACTAAAATTTTACGAAGTGGACGAACTAAGTCTAATTATTCTCCGCGCAGCCAAACTACTCAAAACCCCAATCACAGAAGATGGTGCGGAAGAAGTTGCCCGTCGTTCTCGTGGCACCCCTCGTATTGCTAACCGCTTACTCAGACGAGTGCGTGACTATTCGGAAGTGAAAAAATTGACCCCTGTAAATGCTGAGGTGGCAAATGAAGCCTTAGAATTATTCAATGTTGACCCTCTGGGATTAGATTGGACTGACCGTAACCTACTGAGAACGATGATTGAAAATTATAATGGTGGGCCTGCTGGTTTGGAGACAATGGCCGCAGCAACTGGGGAGGATGCTCAAACTATTGAGGAGGTTTATGAGCCATATTTGATGCAAATTGGGTTTATGCAGCGTACTCCTCGCGGTCGGGTTGTAACGGCAGCAGGTTGGAGACATTTGGGTTATATTCCGCCGGATGAACAGTTGAGTTTGAAGTTGTAAATTTAGATTTAAGTGGGAAGAAAAATTTGCTATTACAAGGTATTTGAAAATTTTGTCACGATCTGGAGATAGACTATGAAATTTATCAGAATTTTGGCGATCGCTTGGTGTCCGGATTTTACTGTAACAATCTTTATTGAATTTGGTTGAATAAGTATTCAACCTGATTTTATATGAAAAAGGAAATATGGGTAAAACCCCAGATAATCTTTATAATTTTATTTCAGAATTTTTAATTTTCATTTAGCCATAAAAAATTTATTAGCCTCTTAATTACTTTCTGTTTTTACTTCTGGCTCTACTTGATGTTTATCTTCAGTCTCAGTTTCTTCCTCACCCTGAATCTGTTTTTGAAATAGTGGTATTTGATTACCAATCAAACTTAAATATGTAGTGCCAAAATGCTGAATTTCTAGGAAACTAGCATCATTAGCAGCAGGCTTATACATTCTAAAAGTCCGCATAATTCCCAGAGTAGCTGCACTTTCTAAGGGACCAATAAAGCTTGTATCTCGATCTAAAAAATAAGGTTTACTAGCCCATTCTGCCATTTGTTCGGAATTCAAAAAATAGCAGCCAGAGTGGGGGTTAAAAGTTCTCTGAAATGTAATAACTTTTTCCATAATTTTCCCCTTAAGCTGAGTTTGTTCTCGAATATTTTGAAATTTAGCTGTTACTTCTGGTTTTAAATTTCCATCTATATAAGCTTTTGGAACTGCACCTAAAGGTGATACTTCATAACGATTTGGTTGTAGTAAATTACCATTACCTGTATGATGATTAAACCAGTTTAATTTCACAAATATCCAGGGGTCATGTAGAATTAAATCATCTTCTAAATAACAGTAATAATCATATTTTCCCAGACATGATTTTAATACTGCCTGACATTCAAATCCTAATAACATAGGTTCTACATTAGTGTCATGGTGCATGAGAAAATCGGGAGACAAAGGAATTTGGGATAATAGGTGAAAACCTTTGGTTGTACAAACAATAATATCAATATCATGGCCGTGACTTTGATTGGCAGAAATAGCTTGATGTTTGCCAATATCAATCATATACTGAGATTTTCCATATAGGGCACGTAATGCAGTTAAACAGGTAGTTAAAGCGATTCTGCGGGTTTGCGGGTCTTTGCGTAAAGAACCATGTTGTCCGCCACCTTCTGGATTAAAAAAATGAGCAATTGTAAATAAAATTCGCATTGTTAATTAATTTATCATCAATAAATTAGGTAGGTTAAATGGTAAGCATTTCCTTTGGAATGCTGTAAAACAGCTATTAGCTGTCAGTGCTTCAGCAATAATATAGCAATCTGTGCATAGGTTGTAATAATTCAAGAAAGCATTTAGTTATTAGCGGTTAGTTTTTCCCTGCGGGATGCTACGCAAACAAGAATAAAAATCAACATAAATAGAAGTTAGCTAATGCTTTTGCTTTGACCGAAAATTTATGGGTATGCGCCTCCCATTTTAAGGGGATAAAAAAAGAGAATATTCCAAATTTCAAGCCTCTTTATTGCAGAGGTACTGTTAGCGCAGCTCCTCCACCAGGAGGCTAACTATTAACTGATAACT
>JASJEE010000372.1 GCA_030064835.1 Microcoleaceae cyanobacterium MO_207.B10
GAACCTACTACCCGTTTTGCCCCTGCATACATAAATCCTCTTGTCAAACCTACCAAACCTTCTCCTTTAATATCCTTTCCCCTGGCTGTTTGACACGCACTCAATACTACTAATTCTGCTGGTAAGTTCAGATTGAAAATGTCATTCAGTCTGAGGAAACCATTTTGCCAGTTACCATTTCTATCTACTAACGACATGATAACGCCTGATAATTCTGGTTGCTTACCATTAGCAAAACCGTGGGTAGCCAAATGTACAATCTGATATTTGCTTAATTCCTGGCTGGTTGCTGTTTCTCGGTTAGCTTGGAAGTCGAAAACTTGAGTGCGTTCTGATTCTGGCACTAAAGCCATAATTGCTTCTGCTTCAGTGCGAGTAGCAGGAAGTCTATCCCACTCAATACCCGCATCCCTGGCCGATCTATCTAATTGTTGTGCTTCTAGGGGTAAACCACGACTGCCGTTTTCTGATGTAGATATTGTGGTAATTTTTCCTGTCATTCTGCTATCTTCCGGGCTAAATACTGGATCGGCAATAATAGCAACTTTTTTCGGGGCAAGTTTTCGAGATTTTGTGCCGTTGCGGATGTTGGCAATAGTAGTAGCTGAAGGCAGATGTACTATTTCGTGGTTAACTATTAAAGGTTGATAACCATCACTTTCTCCATCAGTATTTGGTATTGATAAGGCGGAAAAGGGAATTTCTTGTAAGAAGCGATCGCCAACTATTAATAGACGTTTTTTGTTTAATTTATCAGCAACTGGTTTGAGCAGAATTTCTGTCAACTCATCGGCAGCACTATCAACTTTTGTCATATCGTTGCGTTCCCGTGGATTTGTAATTTTAACCATCAATTCTATGGCAGCATTTTTAATTTCTGCTCCGGGAGGAAGTTGATAACTGTGGATGCTGTCTTTGGTGACTGCCCACAAATAGCTGCTTTCTTCACCCAGAGAATATTGTATAAGTAAGGTATCATTATCTAAAACCAGTTGTTGAACTTCCTTGAGGGTGAGGGGTTGAGGTTGGGTGAGGGCTGCATAATTTGGGCTGGCGATACGAATTTTGTCGCGGAGTTTGTCGTATTCATCTATGAGTTTATCTCTTGTTTGTTCGATGTTGGCTTTTTGTTCGGGGGTGTATTCTCCACTGAGGAGTTTGATACGTTGGGTTTCGATAGTGTTGAGTTTTTGTTGGAGTTTTCTTTCTGCTGTAGCTAGTTGGGGATCTATTCCTTGGCGGATATCGACACTGGCTTCGTTTAGGAGTTCTACGAGGGTACGGGCGCGACTGCGTTCGCTGGCGTGGAAAGCTTTGGAGTCATAGCCTTGGTTGGGGTTTTGTTGGTGCAGTTGCATGAGTAAGTCGATGTAGAATTGGTACTCATCCTGCACGGTAGCGAAGTAGGAGGCGCGAAGATTGCTACTAGCAACTTTGGTACGGAGGTCTTCGATTATTTCTAGGGATTTTTCTATGAAAGTTAGGCTTTCAGTCAGTTTGCCTTGGCTGCGTTTTAGCCAAGCGATATTATAAAGAGTGATTCCTTCCATAGCCCGATCGCCTACTTTCTGAAGTATAGGTAAAGCTTGCTCGTAGTAATTTAGTGCAGTTTGTTTTTCTCCTAAACTATCGTAGACACGGCCAATATTATTCAGAGCGATCGCCTCCCCACCCCGATCGCCTACTTGTCGATATATAGGTAAAGCTTGATTGTAGTAATTTAGTGCAGTTTGTTTTTCTCCTAAGCTACTGTAGACACGGCCAATATTATTCAGAGTAGTTGCTTCCATACCTCTATCGCCTACTTCTCGAAGTATAAGTAATGCTTGCTGATAATAATCAAGTGCAGTTTGTTTTTCTCCTAAGCTACTGTAGACGTAGCCAATATTATTCAGAGTAGTTGCTGCCCCACCCCGATCGCCTACTTGCTGAAATAGAGATAACCCTTGCTGATAATAATCAAGTGCAGTTTGTTTTTCTCCTAAGCTATCGTAGACATAGCCAATATTATTGAGAGTGGTAGCTTCCCCTTCTTGATCCCATACTTGTCGCCTGCAAGCTAAAGCTTGATTGTAATAATCAAGTGCAGTTTGTTTTTCTCCTAAACTATCGTAGACATAGCCAATATTATTGAGAGTGGTAGCTACCCCTCGTTTATCCCCTATTTGCTGAAATAGAGGTAAAACTTGATTGTAGTAATTGAGTGCCAGTTGTTTTTCTCCTAAGCTATCGTAGATACGGCCAATATTATTCAGAGTAGTTGCTTGCGTACCCCAGTTGCCTACTTTCTGAAGTATAGGTAAAGCTTGATTGTAGTAATTGAGTGCCAGTTGTTTTTCTCCCAAGTCATCGTAGACACCGCCAATATTATTGAGAGTAGTTGCCTCCCCACTTTGATCGCCTACTTGCTGAAATAGAGATAATGCTTCCTGATAATAATTAAGTGCAGTTTGTTTTTCTCCCAAGTCATCGTAGACACCGCCAATATTATGGAGAGTAGTTGCCTCCCCAACCTGATTGCCTACTTTCCGTCTTAGAGGTAAAGCTTGATTTAAGTAATTGAGTGCTATTTGTTTTTCTCCTAAGTCATCGTAGATACGACCAATATTATTGAGAGTAGTTGCTTCCGTACCCCGATCGCCTACTTGCTGAAATAGAGGTAAAGCTTGATTTAAGTAATTGAGTGCGGTTTGTTTTTCTCCTAGACTATCGTAGACATAACCAATACCAAGAAGTGTAACTGCTTCTCTGCTCAAGTTACTTGTTTTTCTAAATAGTAATAGTGCCTCTTCCCATTTAGCGATCGCTCCCCTCCGAGATTCTGCTGTACCTTCCTGATAAAGTTTCATCCCTTCATCAAAAGCTTTTTCTGCTTCAGCATCAGGGTTAATTTGAGCAACGACTTCTCCTTTATTTACAATACTTGGCAATATTAACAGAGGAAAACTGACATTAAATAACATCAGACTATTAATACTAAGAATAGAGAGCGATCGCTTCAGAGAAACCATAGATTTTATTCCTTTCTAAGCAACTAGAACATTTCATCTTAATATACTTCCTGCTTGAAGAAAGATATGCAGTTCTAAGCAACTAGAATTTATATCAAATCCGTTGGCTTCTGAGTAATATACCGCTTCGTATCTCATGGTCAAAAATCATGGTTTGTAGGGGTTTGGTCACCAAACCCCTACAGCATTGAATTATACCGATGCTACCGGATTTGATATTATACTAAAATTGAAGATAAATATAGTATTTTCCAAGCTAGTGAGATACACTGCTTTAGATCCCCCCTAACCCCCCTTTTTCAAGGGGGGAACTAGAAATTTGACAGGGGTAGGTTTTTCACAAAGGGGTGAGTAATCACTTTTATTCAGTATAAAATTTCAACATTCAATGTACTTTTTTATACGATAAATTCCTAAAAACTTCCCCCTCTCCCCACACTTCCCCTTCTTTCCACACTTCTTTGACATCAAAGGTAAAAAACTTACCCTTGTAAGAACTAGAAGTCCCCCTTGTTAAGGGGGATTTAGGGGGATCATTGATGTACCTCACTAGGGTGAAAACCCCTATATACTTCACCCGCTCCTCGTAAATTAATTATCCTTGTCCAACTACAACAGGTGTACTCGGAGGCATCATCACCTTACCATTAGCATTTAATTCTCCAGAACTAACCAAGTCACCATGATAAGCATTAGTCAACAACTGCTTAATATCACTAATCAAAGGATAACGAGGGTTTGAACCCGTACATTGGTCATCAAAAGCTTGGTCTGCCAAATCTTCCAACCTGGCAAAAAATTCTGCTTCACTTACGGAAACCACATCTTTAATTGCTTTGGGAATACCTACTTGACTCTTCAAGTCTTCAATAGCAGCAATTAACAAATCTACTTTTTCATCCTCAGTTTCTCCACCTAATAGCAAATAATCAGCAATTCGAGAATAACGCCACTTAGCATTAGGATACTTATACTGGGAGAAAGTCGCTTGTTTGAACGGCGCATCGGTAGCGTTGTAACGAATAATATGAGAAATCATTAACGCATTTGCTAGACCGTGGGGAATATGAAAAATAGCTCCTAACTGGTGAGCGATGGAATGGCAAACACCCAAAAAACCGTTAGCAAAAGACATACCTGCCATTGTTGCTGCATAGTGCATCTTTTCCCGCGCCTTTGGATCGTTAGCACCATTGTTATAAGCAGAAGGTAGATATTTAAAAATTAATCGGATAGATTCCAACGACAAACCATTCGTATATTCAGAAGCTAAAACAGAAACATAAGCTTCCACCGCATGAGTCAAAGCATCTATTCCACCAAAAGCAGTCAGACTTTTTGGCATATTCAATACCAACTCTGGATCGACTATTGCCATACTGGGAGTCAAAGCATAATCTGCCAAAGGATACTTAATATCATTCCGGCGATCTGTCACCACGGCAAAAGGCGTAACTTCGGAACCTGTACCGGAAGTCGTAGGTACTGCCACTAAAATAGCTTTCTCTCCCAAAGCTGGTAAATCATAAACCCGTTTGCGGATATCCATAAACCGCATTGCCAAACCTTCAAACTCAATTTCTGGATGCTCATACATCAACCACATAATTTTGGCAGCATCCATAGGCGAACCACCACCGATGGCAATAATCACATCAGGATTAAATTTCCGCATCATATCCAAACCCCGGTTAACAGTATCCAGGGAAGGATCGGGTTCTACATCATAAAAGATGTCATATTTAATCTCTACTTCATCCAGAACATCTTCTAAACTACGAGTTATCCCAAGTTCATAGAGTGGTTTGTCAGTGACAATGAACGCCCGTTTTTTACCTGCTAACTCTCGTATGGCAGTAGGTAACGCCCCATATTTAAAGTAAATTTTTGGAGGAACGCGGAACCACAACATATTTTCTCGACGTTCTGCTACTGTTTTAATATTCAGCAGATGGTGAGGTTCAACATTTTCACTAACCGAGTTACCACCCCATGTACCACAACCGAGAGTTAGGGAAGGATCGAGTCGGAAATTATAGATGTCGCCGATCGCTCCTTGGGAAGAAGGAGTATTAATTAAAACCCTGGCTGTTTCGACAGTATCTTCAAATCGTTTAATATGATCTGCATTAGCAGGGGAAGTATATAGAGCTGCCGTATGTCCCCGTCCGCCAAATTCGACTAAAGTTTCGGCTTTGTCTACAGCTTCCTCAAAGCTACTTGCATGATACATTGCCAAAATGGGAGAGAGTTTTTCGTGGGCAAAGGCTTCTTCATGGTTAATGTCTTCCACTTCACCAATTATGACTCTGGTTTGTTCTGGAATAGAGAAACCTGCCATTTCGGCAATTTTTTGCACTGGTTGACCAACAATTTCTGCATTCAACCGTCCATTGACAATAATTTTGGTCCGCAGTTTGTCTTTTTCTTCTGGAGTTAAGAAGTGAGCGCCTCGATCTATAAATTCTTGTCTGACTGTATCGTAAACACTATCAACCACAACTACTGATTGTTCGCTGGCGCAAATCATCCCATTGTCGAAGGTTTTACTCAGGATAATTGAAGAGACTGCCATTTTAATATGGGCCGTTTCGTCAATCAAAGCTGGAGTATTACCAGCTCCTACTCCCAAAGATGGATTACCTGATGAGTAAGCAGCTTTAACCATTCCCGGTCCCCCAGTAGCCAGAATTAGCTTAATGTCTGAATGCTGCATTAATTGTTGGGATAGGGGAACTGTTGGTTCATCTATCCAACCGATGATTTGTTCTGGTGCCCCTGCTGCAACTGCTGCTTCGAGAACTACCCTAGCTGCTTCACAGGTACATTTTTTTGCTCTGGGGTGAGGAGAAAATATTATTGCGTTACGAGTTTTGAGACTAATTAATGATTTAAAAATTGCTGTTGATGTAGGATTAGTTGTGGGAACTATTCCAGCCAGAATTCCTACTGGTTCAGCAATTTTTTGAAAGCCAAAAGATTTATCCTCTTCGATAACTCCACAAGTTTTTTCGTTTTTGTATTTGTTATAGATAATTTCTGAGGCAAAGTGATTTTTAATTACTTTGTCTTCTACTACTCCCATGCTTGTTTCTGTGGCTGCCATTTTTGCAAGAGGAATTCTAGCTGCGTTGGCTGCTAAAGCTGCTTTTTTGAATATGTAGTCTACTTGTTCTTGTGTATAAGTGGCGTATTTTTCTTGGGCTAATTTTACTTTTTGTATTAGTTCTTCGAGTTGTTGCTCGTTTGTTACTTTCATGTTTTCTCCTTAACCTAAATTTTGGCTTTTTCGGGAGTTGGTTCAATATCTATTTTTATTATAGTTCTGATTTTTGTTTGTGGGATTAACTCAACTTATTTTTTCGATTTTCTGTATCACTTTTACACAGTTTTTTGGGTTAAGATTTTGTTAATTTTAAATTGGTTTCTATGTCACTACTCAGCAGTCAGCTTTCAGCTATTAGCTTCGGACTAATACTATTAAAATATTTTGGAGCTGATTTATAAAGTAAATATTAAGACGCTGAGTTCCTAGCTATACTTGGGTTTAGGGAGTTATCGTCTAGTATGTCCCTAATTCCTGAAAGCTAGGTGATGTAAGACTTTTGGCTAAGTTTACAAATCAGCTCTTAGGAATGG
>JASJEE010000364.1 GCA_030064835.1 Microcoleaceae cyanobacterium MO_207.B10
TAATACCAAATTCAATAAAGATTGTTACAGTAAAATCCGGACACCAAAGGATAGGAATATTTAGACTTTTTATGTTTCATTCCTACAACCTAAAACCCAAGCAATGTAGCAATATTTTTTGAAAATGGTATAAAATCTTCTATTCCCAAAAATATTTCCATAAGTAGTGGTCTGAAGCTAATGGTTGAAAACTCAATGCTGACTGCTGTTTGCGGAGCATTGCCGAGGAAATTCTGAAAAACTTGTTCTTAAGTATTTAATAAAAAAATATTTATTCATCGCTAAAACCATTAGCAAAATTTTCCCAATAAATGGAAAAATTATTTATATATAATACTAATTTTCAAAAAAGCTTGCCCTCACGAATGCGGGGGAATGTTACAAATAAATTGGATAATTGAAAAACAGAATTCTGCTACAAATATCTGATTAAGATTTATTCCCTACCCAAAATTTCTGGTCTAAAGCCTCCCCCTTTTCAGGGGAAAATAAGAAAAAAATTCCCTTTTAGTCAATCTTATTCTTTTCCAAGAGAGGTTATTGTTAATTATCAATTATTAATTATCAATTATTAATTGTTGACCTACCACCTAAAACCTAGAAATTCATTGGTAGCAAATATTTATCAAATTGGTATAATAATGCAAAAAATAACATTTTTTAAGGTCACAAAATAATTATGAGATATTTTGCTTTCGGTAGTTTTCAGAATAAATTAATCTTATTGCTAATCTCTGGAATTTTGTTACCAGTAGGCGCTGTAGCAACATATAGTAGTATCTCCTCCACCAATGTTTTGAGTAATTTAGTTGCTCAAGAAATGGAAACAAAAGGAGAAGATAGTGCCGAAACTATTAGTTTGCTGTTAGACTACCTAAAATCAGACATTATGTATCTAAGAAACACTCCTCCTATTCAAGGAATTATTAGAGCTAGAAATAATAACAGTGTTGATCCCTTGGATAATTCCAGTTATCAAGATTGGGTAAATCGTTTAAATGGAATCTTTGCTTCTTTTATTAAATCAACCCCTGATTATGATCATATTAGTTATTTAGATAAAAATGGTAATGAATTAGTAAGAGTAAATCGCCAAGGAAGTCAAATTATTAAATTGAGTCAAAATCAGCTTCAAAATCAAATCAAAAGAAACTACTTCCAGGAAATATTACAATTGCAACCAGGTCAACTTTATGTCTCAAAAATATCTCTAGCTCGAAGTCAGGGAATTATAGAATCACCTTATAAACCAGTGATTGTATATGGCGTTAGTATCTACGATCAAAATGGTGTAAAACAAGGAGTTATAGTTACTTACATCCTGATTGAAAATTTTTTAAAACTTGCAGACAATAGAAAACTAGAAGCACAATTACGACAAGAATTTTTTGTTGTAAATGAAGATGGATACTATCTGATTCATCCAGACAAATCTAAAACCTGGGGTTTTGAATTAGGTAATAATACAACCCTACAACAAGACTATTCTCAAGCAGTTACTACTCAAATTCTTTCTGGAAACCAAGGTTTAGTTAAAAAAATTCAACAAAATGGTCAAAACTACCTTCTCAGTTATCACAAAATTTTTCCTGACCAAGAGAATAATTCATCTCCTTTCATTTTGATATATCAAACACCATATAAAACTATATTCTCATCAGTAATAAATCTAGTAATACTAGTAATTATTATCACGATTTTTTCTATCCTTATCGTTGTTACCACCGGGATTTTAATTCTTAGGAAAATTGTTGTTTCTGTATTAGATACAACAAATTTTGTCGGCGATTTTTCTGACCAAGTTCTCTCTACTATTGACGAACAAGAAAATGTAGTAAATCAACAGTCTATATCAGTACAAGAAACAACAATTACAATGGAAGAATTAACTACTTATTCTCAACAATCAGCAAATAAAGTTAACTCAGCCGCAACAGTAGCAACAGGAGCATTATCTTTAGTAGAAGAAGGTACTAATAGTATTCAGAAAGTATCTCTAGCAATGGCAACCTTAAAAGATAAAGTCGAAGCTATTTCCCAACAAATTCTCCACCTGAGTCAACAAAATCATCAAATTGCTAATGTTTCTAATACTGTTAGTTCTCTAGCTAATCAAACTAATATATTAGCTATAAATGCTAGCATCGAAGCTGTTCATTCTGGAGCGGATGGTCAAGGTTTTTCGGTAATTGTTGTAGAGATTCGTAAACTTGCAGATGAGAGTAAAAAATCTGCCGACCATATTGGAATTTTAGTCAGAGATATTCAGGCAGCAATTCACTCAACTGTAGTTGTTACAGAAGAAGGAACAAAATATGTAGAACAAATAACTCAAATCACTGAAAATATGGCGCAAATTTTCGTAGATGTTGCAGAATCAATGGAGGAAATTGTTAATAATAGTCAGGAAATAGCTTTAAATTCTAAACAACAAGCAACAGCAACTAAACAAGTATTGGAAAATGTAGATACTTTGACATACTCCCGACGCTCCCCTACGGGAGAGCGCGGGATTCTTCAGCCAGAGAAAAACTGACCGCAGTTTTAACAGAAGTGATGTCCTCCTCCTGTGTTGATAATAATCCTATTTTTTGTATTAGAAGAGCTGAGTTATAGTCCCTATCCAACTCTTGACCACATTTAGGGCATGAATGCCAGCGCTCTGATAGGCTTTTAGACACTTTGTTCAAACATTCCCAACAATGTTGAGATGTACCTTTGGGGTCTACTTTGATAATTCTTTTGCCAAGTTTCCAAGCTACATACTCCAAAACCTGAACAAACTTACCAAAAGCTGCATCTTGTAAAGACTTATTTAGTCCTGAATTAGCTGATTGGCCATTGGGTAAGAATTGACCATTATCACCTAATTTAGCTTTGCAACGTCGCACTAAATTTGCTAGAAGTAGGTCTTCTAAAAATATCACCTGACAGTCATTAAATAAATGATAAGCTAGTTTAAATTGCCAATCTAAACGTTGTCTAGCTATCAACTGATGCAGTTTAGCTATTTTAGCCTTGAGAATCTTCCAAGATTTTGAGTGTTTGAGCTTTTTAGCTAATCTCAATTGAAGTTTAGATAAACGATGCTCAGATTTTCTGAAAAACTTAGGAACTTCAATAAATTCTCCATCACTGGTAACAGCATAGTGCAATAATCCTAAATCAATACCTTTTGAGTTATCTTCGGTGGGTTGAATTTCTGCACGCCTCAAAGGTACAGCTTTATCTTCTATCGTTAAGCTGATATACCATCCGTCTGCCGCCCGTATTACTGTACCTATTTTAACCTTGAATCCTATTGGTATTGAACGATTGTAGACAAAGGGGACTAAACCAATCTTTGGTAGATTTATACAAAAACGACCGTTGGCATTTTTGACTATATTGGCATTTGATAGCTGAGGATAACTGAAAGAATTATAATAATGCCGACCTTTAAATTTAGGTCTACCAGTGGTTTTACCGTTTTTATCAGGTTTGGTAAAGTTATCCATAGTTGTTTGCACGCGCTGGATAACATCTTGCAATACCTGGGAGTGCATAGACTTGTATTCAGGGAATAGTTTTTTAGTCTGTGCCAAGTTTGCTAGTTGAACAGTTTCCCAGACAACATATCCGTTGATTATATTCGGATACTTATCCCCTTTCCTTGTTATCAGATTACCATTACTGTCCTTTTTTCTGCCGTCCCGTGTTTGTACTCTAAATTCGGGAATGTTTTGGTAAATTCGTTCTACTGGTACTACTGAAACATTGAGCGGGCAAGCACTTACTGGTGTGCGGGTTGCTTCAAACCAGTTTAACCTTTCAGCTAAACGATAATTATATTGCTTCCTGGCCATTTCTAACCAATTGGATATAATAACCGCTTGCCTTTTATGGGGTTTTAGCTTGTACTTATATTTCAGTAGCATATAATATCGACCTTTATTTCTACTTTAGCTATAGCTATTATATCAAAAATAATGACAAACCACACAGATAAAGCCCGGCTTTCATCCCGACGCTCCCCTGCGGGAGAGCGCGGGACTTCCCGCCGGGGGAGTTAAATAGAGGCACACAAAAAATTACTCAAGGAGTAAATCAAACAAAAACAGATATTATAAAACTCAATGAAGCAATATCAAAATTGAGAGCAATAATTTAATTAATTACTTACTTACTTACTTACTTACTTACTTAATTACTTACTTACTTAATTAATTAATTACTGATACAGCAATCCTAAAATTAGTTGTGAAAATAGTTTTTACCAATTAACTATCAAGACTTGAATTTGAGGGTTGAAATAGGATTGCTATACCAAAACTGCCATTATTATACTAACGGCTGTCGCATCGGAGTACGACCGTAAGGATGTCCTTTGTAACTAATCACAATTTGATGAGCTAACCATAAGTCTAAGCATCGACGCATTAACATATAGCGATCGCGCCATAATTCATGACATTTGTCAGTTGATGGACAGTCAATCACCATTACAACTCGCGACCCAAGTAATTCTCGTTTTAACCGACAATCGTCTAAGCTTATAGGACACCTAGAGTGAAACCGTTCAATTGCTACTGATTCTATATTATTCATTGCTATATTTATCAATCCTAAAATAAATATAAAAAATTTTCGGCATTATGTAATCCGGGAAATTGCCTAGTTTTAAAAATTCTTAATGTTGTAATAGATACAATTATAATAATTGACAAATATACTGAAAAATGATATATCAACAATGAATTTTCTCGGTATTTTCTAGTAAAAGGTCAGGGGCCAAAAAACAACTTTTTTTGTGAACGTTATCCTGTAGGTAGTGACAGTCAAATTGTCCCTAGAGCTGAATCAAACATCAATCCAATCATTGGGAGGCCCTGTGTTATCTAGCCTTGCAGCAACTAATTCTCGCCGAGCAGAAATAGTCGAAATCGTTTTCCGGAACGGTTGGGGCTACATGAAAAACCTACTTACAGGAGGCAAAACTGGTGAACCAGACATACCAACACCAGCAGTGCTTCGCAATATTCTTGTCGATTTAGGGCCAGTATATGTAAAACTTGGCCAGTTACTCAGTACCCGTCCAGACCTATTACCAGCAGACTATATTGATACTCTGTCAAGTTTGCAGTCCAATGTACCACCCTCACCTTGGTCAGAAATAGAATTCTTAATTCGTCAACAACTACCTAAACCTCTAGAAGAAATATTTAGCGACATCAACACTAACTGTGTAGCAGCAGGTTCCATTGCTCAAACCTATAAAGCTACTCTCAAGGATGGTACAGAAGTAGCCCTCAAGGTTCAACGTCCAGGTATTGACAGAACAGTTGACAAAGATATTGGCCTACTGAAAAATTTAGCTGAATTAGTCTCATTTACAGACTTTGGCAAAGACTACGATATTGTTTCCCTCGCCGAAGAATTTGGTGTGGCTCTGCGAGCCGAACTTGATTTCACCAAAGAAGCTGGTTACACTGAAGAGTTACGTGGCAACTTATCTACCAGTAAATGGTTTGACCCGGAGAAAATAATGCTTCCCAAAGTATATTGGGAGCTAACAACCGCCAAAGTATTAGTCCTCGAATGGCTAAATGGTCAACCTATTTTATCAGCGAAGGTCAAAGGTATTAAATATAAAGGTGATATAAACGCAGAAAAGCAAGCCCTCTCAACCCTACTTTGTCGTGCTTTCTTTCAACAGTTTTATATCAACGGTTTCTTTCACGCAGACCCTCATCCAGGAAATATATTTTATCTCCAAGATGGTCGGGTTGCTCTATTAGACTGTGGTATGGTAGGTCGCCTCGATCCCCGCAGTCAGCAAAATTTAACAGAATTATTATTAGCGATAGTTGACTTAGATGCTCAAAGATGTACTCAGTTAACTCTACAAATGGCAGAAGCAGCAAAACCCCCAAACTTGGCTAGGGTAGAAAATGAGTATAGCAAAATGCTGCGAAAATATTACAATCTCAGCTTGGCTGAAATTAATTTTTCTGAAGTATTTTATGAGATATTACAACTATGTCGTAATAACAAAATTAAATTACCAAGTAATTTAGGTTTGTACTCGAAAACTCTTGCTAATTTAGAAGGTGTTGCTCGTAGTTTTTATCCGCAACTTAATCTTTTAGATGAGATTAGACCATTAATGACCGATTTATTTCGGCGACAGTTATTGGGAGATGATCCAGTTCAAACTTTATTAAGAACAGCTATTGATGTCAAAAGTTTATCTTTACAATCTCCTCGTCAATTAGACTTACTTTTAGATAGACTTACTTCTGAAACATTGAAATGGAATCTCACCCTACAAGATATTGAACCTTTGCGTCGTAGTGTTGATAAATCAGCTAATAGATTATCTTTTAGTATAGTGGTAGGTTCGTTAATTATTGGAGCTGCTATTGTTACGAGTGGCGCTCAAGGTAGTCAATTATCTGTGTTAAGTGAAGCTTTATTTGCCACAGCTAGTTTTCTTGGGTTGTGGTTAATTATTAGTATTTTGCGTTCTGGTCGTTGGCGAGAGTAAAACAGTTATCAGTTATCAGTTGAATTAGAAAAACTGCTTACTGCTGACTGATAGATATAGCATTTCCCACCTTTTGTGAGGTACACCGCTTTCGATCCCCCCTAACCCCCCTTCTCAAGGGG
>JASJEE010000066.1 GCA_030064835.1 Microcoleaceae cyanobacterium MO_207.B10
AAACAATGAATTTATTTTCCTTTTATTCAATCCAATCCGTTTTAGGGAGAGGTAATTATCAATTATCAATATTGAAACTTCTACTTTTCTCCTGACTCCTTTCTCCAACAATTCTTACTCCTAAATTTCCGACTGACCTGCTCAAACCTTTTCATCAGAAGATCAAGGTTCTAAAGTTATTCCAGTAGTTGAGGCGTGTTCTGGTGCAACACCTGATATTAACAATCCAGGATGTCGTCCCGACGAACCACAAGACGGCCAATTCCGCATTTCAGTCCTTCTCTTTACTCTGACATGGACCCTTAATTAAGCCTATAGAGGTGCATCTCAATTTTTAATTAAGAAAGGCAGTTTTTGGTAAAAACAGCGTGTCTCAGTTACCGTTGTATATACCTGCTGCCAAATCAGATGCACCTCAATATCAGAGAACAGGATGCTCGCTAGATAGGGAGGTGATCGCTTAGTAGTTTTAGGCATCATTTGATTTAGGCAATAAGTTCCGTTCCGCGATCGCCCTTACGCAAAAGACCATATATTATGCTTCAAGCATACTACTTGTTAACTGCTACCTTTAGGGAGTAACTGCTGAAACCCTTGAAATTGCATAGGCATAAGTTTTGCTTATTGCCCCAAATTCAGTGTATCCTAAAAATTGATGCCAACTCAAACAACATCATTGTCTTATGAACAACCACAATCAAGAATACGAAGAATACCTGGTCTACATCCATGGAGTCTCCCAAGAGTACGATCAACCTCATCAGCAAGCTTATGACTACCTCCATGATGGAATTAGCGCCTGCATATCCAGAGATGTATCGGAGTGGCATAATGCGAAGCGCTGCGATGTAGAATGGGGCTGGAATTACCAGAATGATCCAACACCAGAGGGTCATCATCTTTTGGCTAAAGCTCAAGAAGTTTTGGCAGCTCGTATTTTCCCTAAGATAAAGGAGGCAGATGATTTTAGCCTCAATCCCGGACGCTTCATTCTTCCAGGTGCGCGAGAACTAATACTCAAAGGATTCTCCGATATATTCTACTATGTCTCTGAAGATGGTCAAAATAGCGTTCGGCTAGAAGTCCTGTCCACAATTTTAGAAGCAAACGATATTCAAAACTGTTTGGCAGAGGAACAACCATTTTCCATAACCTTATTAGGGCATAGTGCTGGCTCAGTGATAGCCTTTGATTTGTTACTCTATCTGTTTTCTGGGGATGGAGTAGATGCTCGAAGCAGTGGACTTAGCAAAAAAAGCTTTATTGACTTTGAGGCACCATCGGTGCGGAATACTTTAAACCGGAAATATAGTCGTTCAGGGGGTAATAGTCTTCAGGAGAATCTGGAGAAACTCCGGAAAATGGCTCAAGAGGGAAAAATTAGAGTTCGTCGCCTAGTGACTTTTGGATCTCCCATTTCTAAGCTAGCGTTTCGCAGGGATGACTTTTTGGAAATTTTAGCCAATGACGGTTACTTAAATCCTAAAGAACTTGGTTTGGATCGAAACCCAGAAGTGTTTGGGGAGCCTCTTAAGAGACCACGTTGGATTAACCTGTGGGATAAAGATGATATTATTGCTTGGCCTGTAGAACCGCTTATGGGAGAGCAAGATGCTGGTCTTGTCGCAGATATCTATACGAATGTAGACTGGAAAATTTCAACAGCCCATAATCAATATTGGAATAGTAAAATTGTCCACGAAAAAATAGCCGAACATTGGTAGGGGTTGGCTAGAAGGTCATATCAAATCCGGTAGTATCAGTGTAAAAAAAACATAGAAACCGGGTTGATCTAAAATTGCCCCCAATACGTATCCACTCAATATGATGGGGTAGGCAATGATTTATAGAACCCCTAAGTGTATCTTTTCAAGAATTTGTTATAGTAATTGGCGATATAGCTGCCGCTAGGCTCCACCAACGCCAATTACTATAACCAAGAGTTGGATAAATGCCATATTCAAGCAGTTTGACAGATCGAGAATGGGTTCTAATTGAGCCATTGTTACCAAAAAAAAAGAAAACTTGTCCAACATGCAGGGAGCAAAAGGCAAATATTGGATGGTATACTCTATCAACTTAAGAATGGTTGTAATTGGTCTGATTTACCCTGCATATTTACCTCCTTACTCCATAGTATTTTGGCATTACAAACAATGGCGAGATTCAAACCAGATAGTTACAGTAAAGTAATAACCAAACTGTTAGTAAATTTGGTTTTGATGTCGCCAGTAAAAATTAAATTATTCCTGAATCAAAAACATTTTATTGTATTTATCAGACTATTTTTAGTCAAAAATAAAACGGTTTTACTATCAAAAAAAATAAACATTATAAATTCTTACCATCTAACCCCTAATCCCTAATCCCTAATCCCTAACACCTCTATATCAAACACTGTAGCAATATTTTATGAAAATGGTATTACTTTAGCTTCTACCTTCGTAATATAGCAATCCTAAATGATTTGTGAAAAAAAACTGTAGGGTTTTGGTCTCCAAACCATAGCCAAAATGGGATTTGGCAACCAAACTCCTACGGTAAAATATTACAACCGATTCAGGATTACTATTAGGAAAGCGTAAGTATTCAAAGGGAGATGATATTAGCAAATAAATTTTCTGAAAATACCATAGCGTTTATCAACCTTGTGAAATACAATTATCTTTTTATTCCCTGCTCCCCGTTCCCTGTTCCCTCAAACAAATGAATTAGCCTAACTCACCAATATGGGAATTGCTATATAAAACTATTGTACGGACAATTCATAAATTGTCCGTATGACCTACTTCTCTTTTTCAAATTAACTTTATTTATGCTCAGATACTCATGTTAATTCTATTTGACTATCATCACCAATCATAAATCGTAATGCTTTAGGACGTTGTGGAGCATTAACTAATTGGGCGCGACGACCAAGTAAACTATCAACAATACGTTGGTGAATTTCAATAATTTTTGCTCCTTTTAATATGACACTATGTTCAATGTCAACATCAATTAAAGTAACATTATCAGCAATACTACTATAAGGACCAATAAAACAATTTTCTAAGTGACAGTTATCACCTATAACCACCGGACCCCGAATGCTACAATTAATTAGTTTTGTATTTTTACCAATTTTTACCCTGCCAATAATTTGACTTTGGGAATCTACTTCTCCATCTAATGAATGAATTAAACGAGTATCTAAAATGATTTGATTTGCACTGAGTAAATCATCTTTTTTACCTGTATCTAACCACCAACCTTCTAAGGTACTAGCTTGTACAGAAACTGCGTTATCTGTATCTGAAGTTTGTTGATTAATTAAGTATTGAATAGCATCTGTAATTTCTAATTCTCCTCTGGCTGAAGGCTGGATATTAGCAATGGCATTATGTATTTTATTTGAAAAGAAATATATCCCGACCAGTGCTAAGTCAGATGGAGGAACTTTGGGTTTTTCTACTAATTCTAAAACTCGTCCTGTTTCATCTACTTTCGCTACACCAAAAGCTGTAGGATTCGGTACTTTTCGTAGTAAAATCAAACTGTCAAGTTGGTCGTTTTTAAAAGTATTCAAAAATTGCTCTAGCCGACTTTCGATGATATTATCTCCTAAATACATGATGAAAGGAGATTCTCCTAAAAATGGTTGAGCAATCTTAACAGCATGAGCTAAACCAGCAGGTTCTTTTTGCAAAATATAGGTGATATTAGCTCCAAATTGTTCACCATTTCCTGTTAATTCTTCTACTTCTTTTCCAGTTTCGGGGCTAATAATAATTCCAATATCGGTAATACCTGCTTCGACAATACCCTCAATTCCGTACCACAAAATAGGTTTATTCGCAACTGGTACTAATTGCTTTGCGCCTGTATAAGTCAGAGGGCGTAGACGAGTTCCTTTCCCACCAGAGAGAATTAATGCTTTCATATCAATATTTCCGATTAGGGATTTTTGTTGTAGTTTATTTTCTTAAGGCCGGGTTTTTCTCAGTCTAACATAAGCTTGACTCCCAATCAATTGCTTTGAAAAAATAATAAACAAAAGCGCCAAATTTGCGTAATTAATAGTAAATGGCATATCTTAATGTTTAATATCAAATTGATAAATGTTTGGTACAAAGATTATCAATCTAGGGTTTTGGGTGTGGGGTGTAGGGTATGGTTAAATAATAGGAAAAACAAAGAAAAAGGCTGGTTATAAAAGGGAGAAAGTGGGAAAAATTTATTAATTAGCTCATAGTTGAAGTTTTCTCAACCATCACATTCTTTTTTGTGATTGGTATAATCACCAGCACATACAAGTATTAATCAATTAATCATACAGACTTTTTAAAAGTTATAAATATATAGCATTCCTAAATAGGTTGTGACAAATTTAAGAAGAAGAAATTGCAACTGGTATGCTTGTAAATTCTCAATCATGGTTTTGGCATTATGGCTGTTGACAACTACTAAAATGTGAGGACTTAAATAGGATTGCGACATAGCCTTTGTTTGGCAAAAAAGCTTGATATATTGTTTTTTTTGCTGATTTTGTGACTAATTGTAGAAACTTCTTGTTTCTGTTATCCTGATGTGAATCCCTATAAACTTATTTTTTAAGTAATTATCATTAATATGAAAAATTATTCTTTTGGGAAATCATTCAATACTAAATTTAGTTTTCCCTATACTTTTCTGATTGACAGCATTATTTTTGTGGTTATAGTTTCTTTGATTATTAGTGTGACATCAATATATGTATCTAATGAGCATACTATTTATTGGTGGGATTTTGTAGGATACGAAAATGCTGCACATAATTTAGCAAATTTATTTAGAGAATCACCCCAGAAAGCAGTTAATGATATTTTCGGTTCTTTATCTCAACAAAAAAATTATCTTGTCACCTTGCCACTAATACCATTTATCTATTTTTTCGGAAATGAAAGACTTATTTATATTTTGAGTCTAAATTTGATTTATTTATTACCTTTTTGTTTGCTAGTTAGTAAAATAGCAACAAAACTGATTTTAGTTAATTCTAGATGGGTATTCTGGTCAACTACAATCATAACTTTATTAATACCAATTATCTGGGCTCCGAGTTTACGAGGATATCCTGATATTGGTGCATCATTATTTATTTTACTGGCAATTGCAATTTATCTAAAAAATATCAAGTTAACATCCTGGTGGCAAATCCCGACAATGGGATTATTTTTGGGAATATCTATTATCTTAAGACGACATTTTGCTTATACAGCGATCGCTTTACTTGGTGCTATGAGTTGCCAAGCTATCATCAACTTTTTCACTACTGTTAAACCCCTCAAAAAATCTTTTAAACAACTCTTAGAAACAGCCATAAAAATTGCTCTTATTTCTATCGCAGCTTTCCTAACTATATCAATAGTTGCCTGGGGTTTTATCCAAAGTTCTTTTACAGAAGATTATCGTACTTTATATGCAGCTTGGAGTTTATCAATACCTGATATATTCTGGCGTTATGTCTGTTTTTATGGGTTAGGAACTTGGCTATTTGTAGCCTTAGGATTTTCTACAGGTATCCTGACTAAAACCTTAGTTTATTCTACCAGTCTCTTTCTATTTTTATTCGGGATTTTTTCTGTAATTGAATGGTTGATTATCCTTCGTTACGGCAATATCCATTACTCTTTACACTTTACCCCAATAATAATTTTAGGATTAACCTCGTTTTTCTGGACAACTATTAATATACTTAAAGGAAAAACTAGATTAATTATCTTAACTTTAGCGAGTACATATCTACTTGTTAACTTAGTTTTTGGCTTAACAGATTTAGGCAAATTTAATCACTCTCTACGCCCACTATTTTCTACTAACTTTTCCCCATTAGTACGTTCTGACTATAATCAAGTTTTACTTCTGGCTGATTATCTCAGCAAATTAGCACCAAATCAAGAATTAGTTTATATTGCCGCTGCTTCTAATCAATTTAATGCCAACATTATCAGAAATGCTAATCGAATTATTAATCCTCAAAGTTGGTGGCAATTAAATGCGATAAGCAAGCCACATATTGATACACGAGACACTTACCCACTTACAGAATTATTAGAAGCAAAATATGTGGTTGTTGCTCATCCCTTTCAGAAAGTATTATTAACTGATGAACAAGTTTTAAAACCAGGTCAACAAGATTTAGTAAAGTTTGTATATGATGCTTTTACTGAAAATTTGCCCATTGCTCAAGACTTCCAAAAACTCCCCACAGAATTTGTCTTAGATAGGGGTATTAATGTGAGTTTATATCAAAGAATTCGTGGCACTTCTATCACCAAGGCAGTACAAACTTTATTGGTAATGCAGGAAAAAGTTCCTCAGCGTCCTGGCAGACAGTTAGACTGGATGAGTTTAAATCAATCTCCCTATATTACTTATAATTATTCGGCAGTTACTCAACATAAGAATGATAGTTATAAATTAATGACTGACCCTAGCGATCGGACTAAACAAACATCTCGATATTTTCTCTATTTAGGGAAACTATCTTCGCCAGCAAATATCGTTGGCAAATTCAATTTCCTCAATCAAGAATGTGCTGGGTTATCCTTACGTTTGTCAATGTTAGATTTACAAGGAAATGTTACAGATACAACTTTAACTAAATATATTCCGGGTGGTTCGTCTGACTTAAACTTTAATCTTGAAGGGAAAAATTTTGCTTATCTACTTTTGGAAGTTGTCGGCATTTACAATGACCAGTTAGCAGATAACTGTGGGTGGGAAATTCATAATTTAAAAGTCAATTAATTAAAGAAAGTAATTAGGGCTTGTCTCACGAGTATTTCTTACAACTTTTTTTGTTGGTTGCAAGAGCATCAAGATGTTTTTGCTCTGTATAAAGCCAATCTGGGATTGGTTTGGGGATAGACTCAGGTATAATCTCCTGAGTACAAAAGATTGAGGTGATTTTATTTAACTTTTTTCCTAAAGTCCAGTTAAGGGGGAAATTTTCCAAATTTTCCTTTTAGCCAATCCCCTTATTTTAATAAGGGGTCATTATTAATTGTTAATTGCTGAATTATTTAGGGGAGAAGAAAACCCCTACAAAAAATTTACTTACCCTCAAAGAATATCCAGTATGGGTTGAGTAGAAAAAGTTAAGTTTCTCCGTAATTTATGTCAATCTTAAAAGCAGGTAATGTGAGTTTGCGAAAACCTCAATCCAACCTACACTTTTACTTATAGTGATAATCTGCTACTAAAATTCAGAATTTTAGATTTGACTTAAAAATAAAAATAAGTAACTGTTTATTTACCCCCAAAATGTGGCATCTAAAAAAATATAGTTGGCATTTTACCATCTCCCTAATTACCTTTATCATCCTCGGTTCATTCATAACTAGAGGCTATACTTTTCCAGTGGGAAATCATTACACCCACGTTCCCCAAATCAAATCAATGTTAAATCCTGAACTTTATATTAATGATTACTACGTTCAGGAAATGTTGCAGTTTACGCCAAGATATTACTATCAATATTTAGTCTACTTTTTTACCAAAGTAACTGACAGTATTTCCCTCACATATTGTATTTATTACCTCTGCTCATTTATTGGATATATCTGGGGTTTATCTGCCATTAGTAAAGTTTTTACTTCCTCAAAACTATCTACAGCAGTCCTAACATTTTTAGGTTTAATAGCCTACACTTTAATCGGATATTTAGAAATTTTTCCTAATACTCCCATCCCGGCAACTTTTGCGATGAGTTTGACAGTTTGGGGAATTTATTTTTGTTTTCAGCAAAGATGGATAATTGGTTATTTGTTTTTTGGGATTGCTTCAATCTTACAATTTTTAGTCGGTGTTTTGCCAGGGATAATGCTCATACCAATTATGTTAATTGAGACCAGAAAAAATCGGCAGTTTCAACAAGTTATTTTGGCATTGATTATTTTGTTTTGTTTGGCAAGTTTAGTTTATATTCCAATGGTATTAACGGGTACGACTAGCACTGATAAGTTAAGTAACCAAGAATTTGTATTTATCTACGGTTGGGTGAGGAATCCGCATCATATTATTCCTGCTTATTGGAATTGGAAAATTAGGTTAGATTTTATCTGTTTTATTCTCGGTGGATGTTTATGTATTCAAAAAGTTAATATTGCTAAATCAGAGAAATGGAAATTTTATTTGATTATTGCTGAATCTATATTTGCTTTGTTTTTAGGTTATGTTTTTGTGGAAGTTTACCCACTAGCTTTATTTGCTAAGTTACAGTTAGCACGAACTGTTCCTTTTGCTCAGTTGATTATATTTATTGCTGTGGCAGTTTTGGTTGAGCGGTTATATCAACAGGGTAATTTAGGGATGGGTTTACTCTTGATAATATCTCTAATTTTGCCTGTACCTTATCAAGGTATTTGCTTTTTTATCTTATCAATAGGATTGTTTTGTCTGGAGATATGGGCATACAAAATTATAGTTTGGTTAATGGTTTTAACTGGATTAATATTTTATTTATTGCAGTCACCTATAGATTTAATCGTTAATCGAGTGTTGGCGGGGCCTGGTTTATTTTTGGTGTTGGTTTTTCCGTTTATTTTGGATGAGGTGAATGTAGTTATTCCACAAAAGTTAATCACTTATAGTTTAGCGATCGCCACAACTTTAGTATTTATATTAGGACTATTTGAGGTTTTACCAGCAAAAATTTTAGCGGTATTTAAACAACAGGTAAAGGTTTATAGATTGCCTGAAGATGAAGTGACAAAACTTGCTTTAAGATTTCGGCAAATTAGCGCTCAAGATGATGTAATTTTAATCCCGCCGTTTGTGTCAAATTTTCAGTTTTTTTCTGAGAGAGCAGTGATTGTTGATTTTAAACATTTTCCTCAAACAGATAGCGGAATAAAAAAATGGAAAAATCGTATGGAAGATGTTTTTGGTGTACCTTTGAATAATCAGTTAGCAGTGGGAGCAATGGAAATTTTGTTTCCACAACAGTCTGGAAAAGAATTAGTTAATGTGGCAATAAAATATGGGGCTGAATATATTTTGACTAAGATTGAATGGCATGGAGATATAGAAGGAAATATTGTCGCTCAGGAGGGAGAATGGGTTGTGTATAAAATTAAATAAATTAGTTCTAGTTATACCATTTTCAAAAAATATTGCTACATTGGTTTCTAGGTGTTAGGTGTTAGGTGTTGGGTGTTAGGTTGTAGGAATGAAAGAGAAAAAGTGTAAATATTCCTATCCTTTGGTGTCCGGATTTTACTGTAATAATCCCCCGCCTTCACGGGGGCAAGCTTTTATTGAATTTGGTATAACAGATTCATTTGCCTTATCAATTAAGTCTGGTATTTCAAAAGCAACTGATTTATCTATTTATACTTTTAATTTTATTATTGATTTTTTTGAATTCCAGCAAATATCTATATATATATTGCTAAGATTTCCCATAGCGATCGCTATTTTCACATGATATTAAAAACATTTTCTAAAACTCAACTTTTATTATTAGTTCTCTATATTATCCCTGTTGCTTTACTCTTCTGGTTTATCGCTGATTTTAGTGTGAATGTCCCTTACTGGGATCAATGGCGATTAACTCATATCTTTGATAAAGTTGCCCATGGAAATGCTACCTTTTATGACTTTTTTTCTGTACATGGGCATCACAGAATATTAGTACCAAAATTAATTATTACTGCCTTAGCTTTTGCCTCTCAATGGAATACTCAATATGAAATAATTTGTAGTGTAATTTTTGTCATTATTACATTTTTTGCTATCTGGAAAATTGCCTCCATTCAATTAGAGAATGGGGGCAAATATTTTCTGCACATAGCGAATATTTTAACTTGTATGTCGCTGTTTTCTTTAGTGCAACATCAAAACTGGTTATGGGGATTTACACTATTTTGGTTTCTCACAAATTTATGCCTAATAATGGCAGTATACTTTATTTACGCCTTAGATAATTTATCAGCAACAACTAGAATTTTGCTAGCTGCAATATCTTGTTTTATTGGCAGTTTTACATTAGCACAAGGATTATTTTCTTGGCCGGTATTAATTCCTTCAATATTATCTATAGAGGAGCAACTAAAACAAAAGCTCAACAAACTTATTATTTGGATAGGATTATTTGTTTTTTCATGTTTTATCTATGCAATTAACTATAATCCAATTCGCGAACCCAAACCTTTTTTATTTACAGAACAGCCTTTTTTAGTGATAAATTACTTTTTTGCTGTTCTAGGTTTGCCTCTGGTGAGAATTCCTATTCTGGCAATTTTAACAGGATTAATATTATTCTCTGGATTCTTATTTTTCACATTTTATTTTCTCAAAAAACCTTGGTATAAACTCACCTTTGTTGCCGAAGCTATTCCTTGGTTAACAATAGGTGCATTTTCCTTAATTTCTGCTATGTCTATTTCTGTGGGTAGGGCAGAATATGGAATTGAGAATGCCATGATTTCTTCCCGATATACAACGACATCGATTCTATTAATTATTTCCCTGGTTTATTTAGTAGCTTTGTTTTTACAGTCGCAACAAAAATATTTATCAGTATATAAAATTTTTGCTGTGGTGATGACAGGAATTATGATTATTAACTCCCTATATATTGTCAGGAGTACAAAACTAAGTTTTCCTTATATCCAGAGTCGGAAAGAATGTCTAGAAATAATTAACTATTTAGAAGATTCAGAGTTTATCCAAAAATCTCCAGATAGCTGTTTAGTGTTAATGAATGGCAAAACTTGGTTAGTCAGGGAAGGTGCTGAAATTATGGCAAAATTAGGATGGCGAGATTTTCCTAAAAATCTGAAATTTATTACACAACCAAAACAAACTTATGGTTATTTAGATAATCTTCCAGTAACTGGAAAACCAATAATTATTAATGGTAATGAAACTATAAGCATGAGTGGTTGGGCTATTATACCAGATAGCATCAAACAACCTAATTTAGTGTTACTTTCTTCTGGTGAAAATCAATCTTTTTTTGCTAACGCTATTGTTAATTTAGAAAGTAGTGATATTGCTAAAATTTTAAAATCAAAAATGTATAGTAGAGCGCGATGGAATGTGACTTTTTCGGGAAATTCTTTACCTATAGGAGAAAGCGTAATTCATGCTTGGGTTTATAATTCTGATCATCAAGCATTTATTAAATTAAATCAGCAAATTCAGGTTAGGGTAGAACATACTTGACAATTTTCCAAGTCTATGTACATAGTAATGCGATATTTAGATATAAGCTTTTCAATTAAAATTACTGAAAATCAAGAAATTATTGTCTAATATACCCCATGTACTGTTAATCAAATACGATGAAAAAAAATCATTGTCCCTTGTGTCATGCAAATGAATTTGACTATTATCGGGCAGGCTATGAATATACATTAGCTAAATGTTCTCAATGCAGTATGGTATGGGATAATCACCCACCTGCAAATCCTACTAAAATTTATCAGGAAGATTACTATAATAATGAATTTCCTAAAGGAGGATATGCTAATTACTTTCAAGGCATGAAAATTAACAGCCGGACTTTTAGAAAGCGTTTATTGAAAGCCGAGAAAAAACTTTCTGGTAAAGGTTTATTATTAGATGTAGGTTGTGCATTAGGTGATTGTTTAGCACAAGCACAAAACTTAGGTTGGAATAATCCTCAAGGTTTGGAAGTATCAGAATATGCTGTAGAATTTGCTAAAAGTCGTGGTTTATCTGTCTGTCAAGGAGATTTGTTTAATCATAATTTTGAATCCAATTATTTTGATATAATTATGTTGCAAGATATGATTGAACATACAACAAATCCCATGGCTCAATTAACAGCAGCTTATCAACTTTTGAAACCAGGGGGATTGATTTTTATTACTACTCCAAATGTAGGCGGATTTTGGCATAAATTATTGGGGCCTTTATGGTATCACTATAAGCCAGAAGAACATTTAACTTATTTCTCCCTAGATACGATAAAATTTGCTTTGGAAAAAACTGGATTTTCTGATGTAGAATCAAAACCAACTAGTAATTTAATGAGTTTGGAATATATATTAAATAGACTCAAATATTATCAGCCAACTTTATTCTCATTGTTACTGAGATTAGCTCGTTTGCTCAATCTTCAGAAATTAGTTTTTTCTTTATGGATAGGAGAATTAGAAGCTTGGGGAAAAAAGACAGTTAACAATTATCAGTTATCAGTTATCAGCTAATAGTTAGCAGTTAGCAGTTAACAGTTGTTAGCTAATAATTGTCAGCTTCTTTCTGTTTTTTGTTATCTATTCCCTTTGATTATGAAATGATCAACTTGTTGGTAATAAATCAAAATGAAGTTTAAGTGGATTATCCCTATTCCCTATAAACCAGCAGAACACTTGACTTATTTCCCCGTTGATAAGATATTCCCTATTCCCTTAAATTCAATAAACTGAGGTCAAAAAAATGAATGTAATTCAAACAGAAATTCCTGAAGTATTATTAATAGAGCCAAAAGTATTTGGAGACGAACGAGGCTTTTTTATGGAAAGTTTTAATCAACGAAATTTTTCAGAAAAAACAGGAGTAAATCTGGAATTTGTGCAAGATAATCACTCCCGTTCTAGTAAAGGTGTACTGCGAGGTTTACATTATCAAATTCAACAAGCTCAAGGTAAACTATTACGAGTAGTAGCCGGAGAAATATTTGACGTAGCAGTGGATATCCGCAAAAATTCTCCTAATTTTGGCAAGTGGGTAGGTTATCTTTTAACTGCCGAAAATAAACGACAATTTTGGGTCCCACCTGGTTTTGCTCACGGTTTTTTAGTAGTATCTGAAACTGCCGATGTTTTATACAAAACTACTGACTATTATGCCCCTGAATATGAACGTTCAATTATTTGGAATGACCCAGAGATTGGCATCAATTGGCCTCTAGAAGGTATCGAGGTAAAATTATCTAAAAAAGATGAAGATGGTAAAACTTTGACAGATGCTGATTTGTTTTAAGGAGGATTCTGAATTCAGAATATCTTGGGAAAAATTACTTGCTAGAATGATTTTGCTTGTGGTTTAATTTTGCTTATATACACTGGTCAAAGGAAGAGAAAATCAGAAAACTCTCAAACTTTGAAAGACTCAAAAATCATAATTGGGAATTAAGAAGATTTCTGTCAACTTTCTAGTTGAAGTAATTTTTCCAGAGAGGGTGAAATTTTGCTTATCTAATTACTTAAAGGCAGAATGAAAACCGCCAAATTCTCAAGCTGTGAAAGACTCAAAAATCATAATTGAGAATTCCGAAGATTTCAGCAAACTTGCTGGTAGGTTAATTTTGCCTACATAACTTTAAAGAAGCTTTCAAAGAATTAATCGACCATCCAGCAGTTAATATTTTAATAGCTGCAATATAAGGTTCGAGTAATGCTAATTGAAGAACAAAATAGGGAGTCAAAAGTCTAAACTAGAAATCATTGCTTCTAAATCTAAGAAAAATAAAATCGAAAAAGCAAATTTAAACTGAGTCAAGAAAAATTACAAATGAAAATCTTACTAACAGGTATTAACGGACAACTAGGCCATCAACTACAACCCCACCTAACAAAAATTGGGGAAGTAACAGCAGTGGGTCGAGAAAACTTAGACCTGGCCAACCCAAACGCCATCAGTCAACTGATCGACGAAATTAAACCCGAAATAATTGTCAATGCTGCTGCTTATACTGCCGTTGATAAATCTGAAAATGAACCAGAATTAGCTCATGCTGTTAATGGTGTCGCTCCTAGTATTATGGCGACCGAGGCCAAAAAGTTAGGGGCCACCCTGATTCATGTTTCCACTGACTACGTTTTTGACGGTAGCAAAAGCACTCCCTATACCGAAACCGACCCCACTAACCCACTCGGAATTTATGGCCAATCTAAGTTAGCAGGGGAAGAGGCAATTCGCAACAGTGGGGCTAATCACATTATTATCAGAACAGCTTGGGTTTATGGGGTTTATGGCAAAGGTAATTTTGTCAAAACTATGCTGCGTTTGGGTAAAGATCGGGAAGAGTTGCGGGTAGTTTATGACCAGGTAGGGTCTCCCACTTGGACTGGTAATTTAGCAGAGGCGATCGCTCAAATAATTCCCTATTTAAAGGAGGAAATTTACGGAACTTATCATTATACAAATAGTGGTGCAATTAGTTGGTATGATTTTGCCGTTGCTATTTTTGAGGAAGCAAAACAAATTGGTTTTCCTCTACAAATAAAACAGGTAGTTCCTATTACTACTGCTGAATATCCTACTCCTGCAAAACGACCAGCTTTTTCAGTTTTAAATAGTGGGAAAATATCAAAAGTTTTGGGAACTCATTCTGCTTATTGGCGAGATAGTTTGAGGCAAATGTTAAAAGAGTTAGCTGCTTAGAATTTACAATTTAGAATTTGCAGCACGGACTAAATTTGAGCTGATTGACTCTCAAAGGATTTACAGATAAAGACAACTGCCTTTTTAGATCAAAAAAAGTGTAAGGTTTTAGGTATCTAGAGTTGTAAAAAGTCAGCATTTTGAGCAGACAAGGGGGGAAAAATCGCTCTTACAATTTTTTTTCCTACCTCCCTACTCCCTAATCCCTACTCCCTACTCCCTAGCTAAAAAATAAATTTGCCAATGACTTCTACTATTACTCTTTCTCCTTGGATAAAAATATTTCAACCCATTTCTCAACCTAAACAACGTTTATTCTGTTTTCACCCTTCTACTGCTGGAGCTTCCTTGTTTCGCATCTGGGGAAAATACTTACCTTCTAATATAGAGGTTTGCGCCATACAACTATCAGGTAGAGAGACTCGAATTAAAGAACCTCTAATGACTGAATGGGATAATCTATTACCTACTCTGACTCAAGCTTTATTGCCTTTAATTGAAGAATATCCCTTTGTATTTTTTGGTCATAGTGTCGGTGCATTAATAAGTTTTGAAGTAGCTCGTCAATTACGCACAGTATTTTGAGGAATTGATCAGCTACAGTTTTACAATGTAAGCATTCAGCAGTCACATTAAACCTGGGTATAAAACCAGGCTGATTCCATATATATATAGCAAAAGCTTTGACTTTAAAAATACTCTTTGAATAATGCAGATTTGATATTAGCTATCAGCTTCATTTAGTTGGCAACTCAAGCTCATTGTTTTTGTACTTCAATTCTGTGATTGAAAATGTACTAGAAGTTAAGCCAATTCTTGGTTGATTCATAAATAAATATGAGAGCTAACTTGCAGCTATTTGAATACTTACAATTAATTTCTTGTATCTAAAGTTTTCCAATATTTGCAATGAAAATTCCTAATTACTTCAAATTCACGATAATACTTCTTTTTTTTATCCTATCAACTCTCTGTAATTTTTCATTTTCAAGTATAGCTGACGAACTCCCTTTAAAAGAGAGATGGAGTCCTTCAGTGTTTGGAAAAAATGATGAAGTAGGTTCGGTTAATTGGATTAGTAATAAAAAAGTTTTAGAATCCCTAAAATTAGTCAAAAAAGGTAAAGTAGCTACCCTTGGCAAAGTTTATCAAAGTGATGCTCCGGTATTTGGTAAACGTAATTGGAAATTAACAATTCCTGGTCTACCAACGGGTAAAGTTCCCGGAAAAAATGACATGATTTATAATGATGAATATGTCATGGCTGAGTTAGGTCAGGTTGGTACTCAATTTGATGGTTTAGGTCATATTGGGGTGAATACTTCTCAAGGAAATTATTTTTATAATGGTAACTTTTTAGAAGATTTTGGCACATCCTATGGGTTAAATAAATTAGGAGTAGAAAAGATTGGAGAGTTAGGATATGTTACCAGGGGAGTATTATTAGATATTGCTAGTTATCGAGGAGTTGAACGTTTACCAGTTCCTCAAGGTAAAAGTAAAAATGACCCAGGAATTATTACAATTAATGATATTAAAGGAGCGATAAAAAAACAAAAAATAGCTCCGATAAAACAGGGGGATGTAGTTATTTTCCATACAGGTCATAGTAAGTATTGGGGGAAAAACTGGGATAGTCTTAGTGCAGAAGAAAAAGACAAAAATCGTCAAATATTTAATTCTGGAGAACCGGGGCCTGGTATTAGTAGCTGTCGTTATTTATCTAGTTTAAAAATAGCGATGGTAGGTTCAGATAGTTGGGGAACTGAAGCTGCTCCTGGTGAGGATATAAATCGACCTTTTGACTGTCATATTGAATGGATGGTTAAACAGGGTATTACTAATATTGAAAACTTGGATGTTAGTCAATTAATAGAGGATAATGTTTACGAATTTATGTTTGTTTTTGCTCCTTTAAAAATGAAAGGTGCAACAGGTTCGCCTGGTAATCCTATTGCTATTTATTAATCTAAGGTGTAGGAAGAAGGAAGGGGGAAGAGCATAGAATAATTTAGTTATATATAGCAACCCGCGCATAGGTTGCGACAAATAAAAAAGTAGATAAAAAAACTGAAACTCTGGCCTCTTGCCTATTCCCTAAAAGTGTTTTATACACAAATAAAATAGGATTGCTATAGGAGTGAAGGAGTAAATATTTAGGTTTTGCTGAAAAATTATTTTCTAAGAAGTAGGGGAGTAATTTTTTTGCAAAACTATGTTCCAAAAATTCTAACTTTTTGAGGATGAAGAGCTGAAAACCAAGGTATTTCAGAGCTAAAAATGCACCTTATTTCTCTGTCAATGCTTTGAGATTTAATCAGCAAACCCTATTTAAAAAAAAGGTAAAAATGATAGAGATGACTGTTTTTAAATTAATCCGTACATCCATGCCGAAATTCCTGTCTTTTATCCCGATTTAAAATTAATCCCTACATCCTTGTGTCTTGCATTCCTATTTAAAATTAATCTGTATATCCGTGGCATAATCCCTGTCTTGCACTGTCGTTTATGTTAGTCAAAAAAAAATCAGAACTTACTTTTCTAATTATCATCACCATAGCAATTTTACTTCCTGCTTTCTATGTAATTTTTATGATATCAAAAGCAGGAGAATTACTAAATTTTGATTATTGGTGGATGATTAAAAATATTTATTCAATAGATGGTTTTTCCACTAATATTTTTAACTGGATGTTTCGAGCAAATGAACATTTTGTCTTAATTCCTGCCATAATTTATGCCCTAAATATTGTTGTTACTAAAGGTTCCAATATTGGGTTGTGTCTAGCGACATTTTTCCTGGCTTCTATTCAGGGAATTTTGTTAATTGCATTAGTACCTAATACTCTCAAAAAATATCGTCCGACACTCTTACTATTAATTTTATTTATCTCAATTTTTAACTTTACTCCTGCTGCTGCTCATAACTGGATGCGGGGATATAGTGGAGTACATTGGGTAATTGCTAATTTGTTCGTCATTGCCTCAATCTTTTGTGTAAATAAATTACTAGAATTTCCAGAAAATAAATGGCTAGTTGGCAGTATCATCTTGGGAATTTTAGGATGTATTAGTTATAGTACCGCTCTAGGAATTTGGCCGATATTATCTGCAGTTGCTATTCTATATAAATTGCCAAAAAAAATTACTATCTCTTACCTATTTTTATCTGTTTTAGTAATCAGCATTTATTTCCTTACCTACACAACACCCTCTCATCATCCCTCATTATCTAAACTTAATCTTATTGATATAGTTGCCTACATTCCTGTTTATCTAGGAGCAATTTTTACTCATAATATTCTGGTAGCTTCAGCAATAGGTTGGGTAGGATTACTTTTAGCAGGAATATTTTTAATTTATTGGTTATTTTTATCTTATCCTCAAGATTGTTTGCCCTGGTTATCAATAATAACTTATACTTTTGGCACTGCTTTAATGGCTGCGGTTAGTCGTTCCGGGTTTGGAGCAGAACAGGCGATCACTTCTCGTTATGCGACTCTACCTTCTTTATTTTGGTTAAGTCTAATTATCCTAATTTTTTCCTGGTGTCAACAACAGCAACCTAACCCAAGAAAAAGATGGTATTTTGTCACACCTCTAGTGGCAGTTTTAACTATTTTAATTATATTAATGTATCAAGTAGGTACGGAAACTTATAGAGAAATTGCTCATCGAGCAACCTATCAACCATTAGTTGCATTATCTGTACAATTAGGTATTTACGATACGACTTTAATTAAAGAAAAAGTTGGCAACCGACCTGCTGCTTTTTTAGGTTTAATAGATGCTTTAAAAGCTGATGGTTTAGTACCATTTAATCGAGACATCAAAAAGGATAATTTTTGTGCTAACTTGGATGAGAAAATTGACTCTAATTTATTAATTGCAAAACTCCCAGAAAATTTACAAGGATATTTTGATACAGTAACTAAATTTTCTCCAACTACAGCTAGAGTAAATGGATGGGTAATTAATAAAGTTAAAAATCGAGAAAATATTAACAGTAATAGTCAAATTAAATGTATTGCTATTCTGAATCAAGAAAATGTAGTTACAGGTTTTGGAATGTCTGGTTTTCCTCGTGCTGATGTGGCAAAATTATTAGGAGCAGAATATGAATTATCTGGTTGGAAAGGATATATTCAGGCTGACCCCAATGATGTTTTAACAGCTTATGTTAAATTAAAAAATCGTCAAGATTGGATAGCTTTAACTAATCAACATAGTTTTGATAATTAGTTATAGCAATTCCCACACTGGTTAGGTATAAAATTTCTTTGTTTTAGGGAATAGGGAGTAGAAAACAAGAAAAACAACTGTAACTGAGTACCTTGAGAAACGCTATAATGCTAATTAATTAGAGATAAACTAGAAAAAAATCAATTTTCATAAAATGTTAATAACTTGTAAATCATTAACTATAAAATAGCTATAATATCAAGTAACATTAATTAGGGCTGGCTGATTAAATATCAAAGGATTGAAAGATAAAAGTTTGACGAATTTTCAGGCCGTCAAAAGTACGAGCTTTTCGGTTAATAGAGAGGAAAAAGTGAGGATTTTAGGGTAAATATGGCAGAAAATCACTCAAG
>JASJEE010000365.1 GCA_030064835.1 Microcoleaceae cyanobacterium MO_207.B10
ATCTGTTTACTACGAACTTTTTTTCTAGCCCAGGATCATCCTTTCTACATCTTGCATATCTGATAATTTATCAGTTTTTTTAACAATCTTTTGATGGTCAAGAATGTGAGCTTTTTATTACTTTTTATTATTGCTACAAAACATATATAATCTTCAGTTAATTTACCCCTCACGTCTGCCGACCAGGTAAACTACTGATCTACCAGAACACACTGATGACGAACTCATAAATTATCAGAAATTATCAGAAATTCTCTGAGTCTAGAGGCATAACTGTCTCAGAAACTCCTGGTTTCATAGTACGGGAACGGAGGTCATAAGCATCTCCGTGGCACATTATGTGAACCCTGAGATTTGACAAATTCAATGGATCGGCTACACCTACTTTTGTAGCATTAGTGTAGGAGATTTCAGTGGGATCTATAATTGTGACTGTCCCTTTGCCCATTACTTGGATTTGGCCATCTCCCTCAAACAATGCACAGGTATCTTCATCTATACCAATACCAACCTTGTCTGGGTGGCTAGCGATCGCGCTTAATAGACGAGCCATCCGATTTCGGTTATGAAAGTGTTGGTCTACAATTAAGTCTGGCAATATAGCTAGACCATTTGTTAGGTCTACTAAAGACCGATTCGGAGATGAGCCACTTCCACCACCTGCTATCATGTGATGGCCCATTACTGCGGCGCCAGCACTTGTTCCGGCTAGAGCTATTTTCCCTTCAAGGGATCTAGTTCTAATTTTCTCCATCAATGGTGTATCAGCAAGCAGGGCACACAGACGCAACTGGTCTCCACCTGTCATAAATACTCCGGTACGGTCTTCTAAATACTCTGACCAAATCGGGTCTTCTCCCTGATAACGTTCACGGATATCAAATATCTTAATGTCCCGACCACCCATATCTTCAAATACCTTACGGTATCGGTCTCCCTGGGCTCCTGGTTCTCTGGAAGCTGAGGGGATAACTGCTAGCTTGGCATTTACCCCTCCTGAACGATTAAAAAAAGTTTGTAGAATCTCTTTTCCATGAACTTTATCTTCTGCTCCCCCTATTACCATAATAGTTGTCTTTGTAGGGCGTAATTTATCTAGTTCTAAGGCTTGAGACTCTAACTGCATCATCTTATTAATATTGGACAGCAGGTACACATTCAATTTCAATAATTTCAATAATCTGTTATCATACAAGACTATCTTATAACTTTGCAAGTCTTAAGCTTACTTTTAAATCATTCAACTCTTAGTCATTAACTTAATTTGTTGAAGATAAATTTTAATTTTCTTAAGTAGCCGAGCCCTGCATAATAGTCTTAATATTAATCTGGACAATTTCCAAATTTAAAATACACCCAAGTATAAGTTAAGTGCGATTTGATATTATTACCCTGTTTCCAGAATTTTTTACCGCACCTCTAAATATAGGTTTGCTTGGTAAGGCCCTGGTCAAAGATATTGCCCAAGTCCATCTAATTAACCCTCGTGATTATACCACAGATAAATATCGAAAAGTTGATGATGAATCTTATGGCGGGGGAGTGGGAATGGTATTAAAGCCAGAACCTATATTTGCTGCTGTAGAATCATTACCAAATTTATCACAACGAGAGGTAATTCTATTAACCCCCCAGGGAGAAAGAATGTGTCAAAAGCTCTTTCGTCAATTAGCAACGGAATACAACCAACTTATTTTAATTTGTGGTAATTATGAAGGTATTGATGAACGAGTAAACAATTTAGTTACTCGTGAAGTATCCCTGGGAGATTTTGTGCTTACAGGAGGAGAAATACCAGCTTTAGCTTTAATTAATGGTGTAGTTAGGTTACTTCCTGGAACTGTTGGTAAACTTGAGTCATTACAACATGAGAGTTTCGAGTCGGGATTACTTGATTACCCTCATTACACTCGACCAGCAAATTTTCGTGGTTGGAAAGTACCAGAAGTTTTGCTTTCTGGAAACCATGCTGAAATAGAGAAATGGCGTTACCAACAACAAATTGAAAGAACAAAATCTCGTCGTCCAGATTTACTTAACTAATCAAGATTTATTAATAGACATCTTCTAATAATCAAAAATCCCATCAATTATCGTCAAGAAAACATCAATTATTTTTCCCTAATCCCTGCTCCCTGCTCTATCTCCTCTGGAGAAGTCTAATAGTGTGTGGCTAAATACAGATACTATAAATCAAGAATATTACCTCTAAACTGAATCAATTCTTTTCCTATTTTTTACCTTGATAGTAGTATATGTTTTTTTGCTATAGCAATCCTAAATGATACTAGAGAAAGCTTGATATTTACTCAAAATTACAAAATTTTCTAATATTACACCAGAAATTTTCTAGTTATGCCTTTCCATGATACCTCATTTATCTTCAAAATCATTTAGGATTACTATACCTGAAGGTTTACTGTCAGCATTTAGCCGTCAGCTCACCTCTTAAAATTTGAGGAATCCGGAAGTAAATTATACACCCCCTACCCTAAGATTATAGAAACTTCTAAGCTTCTTATCATAGACTTAATTAAATTACATAATATTGTAAATCTTAGATCCAAAATAAAATCTTGACCTGGTTGTTGATGATTCAATAAAAAACTCCTCCTCATTTTCCTAAAGTGAAAAATTCTCATTTAATAATACTTTTTGAATTAATGAAAAATTCAGAATTTATATCTATTCTCATACTGAAGGCGCGGGTATTCTTAATAAAAAAGTAATTATTACGATAAAAAATAGAAAAATTTAATGCCAAAGTATACTATACAATGGTTGAACAAGAAATTTCTGCTAAGTAATCATTAAGAATATGAATACTCGTATAGGTAATGGCTACGATATCCATAAATTAGGAGCAGGGAAACCCCTGATTCTGGGAGGGGTGAAAATTGACCATGAAATGGGACTACTAGGTCATAGTGATGCTGATGTCCTTACCCATGCAATAATGGATGCCATGTTAGGGGCTCTAAGCTTGGGCGATATTGGCCATTTTTTCCCGCCAACCGATCCACAATGGGCAGGGGCTGATAGTATGGATTTACTAGACCGTGTAAATCATTTGGTCAAGGCTAGTTGTTGGCAAATTAGTAATATTGATTCAGTAGTAGTAGCAGAACGTCCGAAACTTAAGCCACATATTAAAACAATGCGATCACGTATTGCCAATATTTTAGAACTAGAACCAGATCAAGTTAGTATTAAAGCTACTACTAATGAAAAATTAGGTCCTGTAGGTCGAGAAGAAGGTATTGCTGCTTATGCGGTAGTTTTACTTCATAAATATGAGGGTTAGCAACTGTAAAAATTGTTATAAAATAGTAGTTAAATGTAGCCTGAAGTTGTAGTAGGCTGTTTGATATTCACTAATGTTGCGGAAATTTGGCAAAGCTTACAGAGCTTTTCACGCCTAGTAGACCACAAGTTCAGCCTTATTGGGATTCGCAGCCCTCGTTTCACCTCACACCTCACACCTAATACCTAGATTTTTAACTGTGGTTTACTCATATAAAAACTGCTGTAGGGGAGGGTTGCACGTTAATATTGAGGCTTAACCAGAAATCAGATCAACCAGCTCTCCAATTAGATTTTAGATAAAATCTGTTTTTTGCTTATTTTTGTTAAAAGAAAATATTAACAAAGCTGTTGTTAAGTTAAGAAAAGTATTAAAAGCATATTTTTTGAAGATTTTGCGTTTTAATAATCTTATAGAAGTAAATCTTATAAATTAAGTAGGTAGGCGTTAAAATTTATCGTTAAATGAAGGCAGGAGGCTTTAGCTATCTAGAGTAGCAGAAGGCAGAAGGGAAGAGATTTCAGAGCTACTTCACTTTTTGTTAAATACTTAGTTTTTTTCGTGCCTACCTACTTAGTTAATTTGACTAAAGCCAATTTAAGCGCAGCGAATTTACAAGGTATTTGTGGACAAAAGATTGAAACGGTGCTTGATTAAGGGGTGCAGATATCAGTGGTTCTAGTCTGCGGGATGCTAATCTTTCTGGGGTTGATTTGTATGACGTTATCCTTACCAGAGCAACTTTGTAACTGGCATAGTTCATCCCTAGAGAGGGCAAAATTAGGCATCTTATATGGTCAACAATTCCCTCAATTAATTAGGATACTAAGAAAATGAATCATAATCAACTATTAAAACTATATCTCAAAGGAGAGAGAGATTTTCGGGGCTATAATCTCAAAGCAGCGAACTTAATTGGAGCTCAACTTATTTCTGCCAATTTATCTGGTGCTAATTTGATGGATGCTTCTTTAGCGAGAGCGCACCTAGAGCGTTGTTTTCTTGTTGGGGCTAACTTAAACGGAGCCTTTTTGTATAGTACAGATTTGAGTTTTGTCAAGCTCAAAGAAGGTCAACTGATAGAGGCAGATTTGACTAAAGCTAATCTTCAAGGCGCTCAACTTGCTAAAGTCGATTTAACTGGAGCTAAACTTAGTGGTTCGATCCTTACCTCGGTAAGTCTATTTCGAGCTAATTTACCAAAGGTTAATTTATGTGGTGCGAATCTCAATGGCATTAACTTCCGTTGCGCTAATTTAGAGGAAGCAAATTTGAACTGGACTAACCTGAGTGGAGCGAGGTTAAGTGGTGCTAATCTCAAGGGCGCACAATTAAATGGAGTCAAACTCAGTGGTGCTTTTTTGAATGGTTTGCATCTAGAGGGAATTAACTTTAGTGGTATGGATCTGAGTCAAGTTAAGTTGAGCGGTGCTAAGTTACAAGATGCAGATTTGACTGGAAGCGATCTCAGTCTAGCTTTTCTACGTCGGACAAAATTAGATCGAGCAAATCTCAAAAAAGCAGATTTGCATCAAGGTAATCTCAGGGGTAGTCAATTTCCTGAAGCTAACTTAATGAAGACCAACTTAACTGAAACGGATATGCGGAATGCTGATTTAAGTGGAACAAATCTGAATTTAGCAGACCTAACTGGAGCTGATTTGAGTGGCGCTAACTTGCAAGGAGCCTATTTATGGGGCGCAAATTTAGATGGTGTTAATTTGCGGGGCGCGGATCTGCGTGGTGCTAGTTTGCGAGATGCTAAGATGGCTGGGGTTGATTTACAGGATGCTATTCTTGTAGGTGCAACTATGCCAGATGGGAAGGTTCATATATAGTAAGTGGAAAGTTCAGTAATAGACTGACACACCTTAAATAGTGCAAGTGTAGGTTGGGTTGAGGAACGAAACCCAACAACAATTTTGCTCCCCATCTCCACTAATGCACAGTTTTAGCCGTGTCGATCCACTACTATAACAAGGTGAAACCCAACAAAGCATTATTTTGGTTGGGTTTCCTGCGTCAACCCAACCTACGCTTATTGCAGCATTTTAGCTGTGTCAGTCCACTACGAAACTATGAGACTACTAAGCGAAACCCAATATGAGTGGTTCCCGTATCAGGAGCTTGAGACTCTCTAGCAGCAGGTCGATAGCGACTACAATAATTTTTAGCACAGAGGTAGGAACCACCTTTGATAACGTGCAAAGCTCCTTCCTGGGGTTTGATGGGATCGAAACTGGCGGTTTTTTCAGGTCCGACGGGGTTTACACTATGGTCTTTGCCAGAATGTCCGACTTGATACCAATCTGAAGTCCATTCCCAAACGTTTCCGGTCATGTCATAAAGTTCGTAACCGTTGGCGGGAAAAGATTCTACTGGTGCAGTTCCTAAATAATTATCTTCTTTAGTATTGAAAAAGGGAAACATCCCTTGCCAGGTATTCGCTTTCTTGGCAGAATATTGATTCCCCCAAGTGAATTCTTGCTCTTGAAGACCACCCCGCGCTGCATATTCCCATTGAGCTTCTGTGGGGAGAGATTTACCCGCCCAATTAGCATAAGCAACTGCATCCTCATAAGCAATATGAACCACAGGATAATTATCTTTTCCTCTGATGTTGCTCTTCGGACCGTAGGGATGTTGCCAGTTAGCACCAACTGTCCAATGCCACCAGCTTAAGTAAGCAACTTGTTGTATCCCTTCTGAGGGGGGTTGAAAAACCAGGGAACCAGCTTGCAGTTGCTCGTCAGTTAGACTGGGAAATTGTGATTTTGGTAGAGGTCGTTCCGCAATGGTTTTATAGCCTGTTGCTTCTACAAATTTACGGAATTCGGCGTTGGTGATTTCGTGGCGATCGATGCAAAAACTATCTACTGTGACATCACTTGCAGAAATTTCTGAGGGATAATGAGTATCTGAACCCATTGTAAAAGTTCCTCCGGGAATAAATACCATTCCTCCAGGACAAGTATTATCTGTAGAGGATGCTTGTCCTGGTGTGGGGAAAGAGAAAATAAGAGATATTGTTAGGAAGCAGAGAATAAGTGATTTTAAGCAAAAAGTTTTCATAAAATAGTTGAGACTGAGATAAGACAATGTTTTACCGAATAATTAAGGTTTAAAGCCTTCTATTTCAAGAGAAACAAGCGGTCGTTAGCGGAGCTTCCCGTAGGGCGGGATGGCGATGCTTCGGAGCGGCTCTGAAAGAGCGGGTCTCCTTTCCCTCCAGGACGTTACGCGGACTTCGGAGCTTTGCGCTAGCAAACGCCATATCCAATCGACCAAGAGAGA
>JASJEE010000366.1 GCA_030064835.1 Microcoleaceae cyanobacterium MO_207.B10
GCCAATCTATCTGAGCTTAAAAAATCTCAAACTTTGGAAAAATTAACATAATCGCGTACTAGCTGTCAGGTCTCAATGGCCTTGGAGAAATTAAAAGTCAAAAAACAAATATTTATTGCACTATGCAAATAGGGTAGGACATTGAATCAATGCTCAAACTCATTCAGAGATTACTTCTGTACGGGTGGTTAGGGTTTGCGGAGCATTCCATCGGAAACCACCCCTACTGATACCAATTACCAAAAGAAATGTTATACTTCAGCTAGACTTTAATAGTTAAATAGTTACCAAGATTTAAAGTCTTTTTTTGGCAATTATTAGTTAGTTAGTATAGATTTTTCCTAAAATTACACAAATTAAAATAGTAAGTAAGAGTTAACACCATTTCACCTTCCATCAGTAACCGAATAATTAATAGTTATTAATTAATAATTAATAACTATTAATTGTATTCCTACGGAATGCTGCGCAAACGGCTGTCGCCTACATGAACATTGTTAATTGCTGAAAAATAGCTACAGATTTCAAGTAGAGAAATACCCCTCTGAAATTACTGTAGTATCAAAATTTTCAGTCCATAAAATCTTATGTTTTGACTGTTAACTTTTGAATAAGTGACTTCCATGAAACGGTATAACTACTAAGTAAGCATTCAGCCGTCAGCTATCAGCTAGTTGACGATCAAAGCTTGATAAATTGTCTTACTACAAAAGTTGGCTCCCTTGCTCTTAAAGTCTATTTAAATTTAAACACTCTCCTTCAGGAAAGACTCTTGTTGCTGTTTGCGCAGCATTTCGCACGAAGAGCTGACAGCTAATAGCTGAATGCTTACACTACTAACTAATAGTTAATTTCCCAATTAGCAACATTAACAACACTCACTAAAAACATGAAAGATTTCTTCAAATATACTTTTGCCAGTGTAATTGGTAGCATTCTAGGAATTTCTCTAATTATCGGCTTAGGATTTGGCGGACTAATATTTTTAGTCGCTACCATCGCCAGTAAAACCAAAGACCTCGGCCCCCAAGTCAAAGATAAATCAATCCTAGTCTTCGACCTCGCCACCAATATCACAGATACCCAACCACTCTACTCCACTGGCGAAGCACTCCAAGAAGCCCTCTCCGGGGACGAGCCTGCAACCATCACCCTCCGAAATGCAATCAACACCATCGATACTGCAGCCAAAGATGACAAAATCATTGGCATTTATATCAAAGGTACTAGTAGTCCAGGTGAAACAGGATTAGCCAATCTCCAAGAAATACGCCAAGCACTTAAACGCTTCCGAGAAAGTGGTAAAACTATAATTGCTTACGATATGGACTGGACAGAACGAGAATATTATCTCGCTTCTGTAGCAAATAATATTGTGATTAATCCTTTTGGCGCTCTTGAGTTCAATGGCTTAAGTTCTCAAACCATGTTCTTAACAGGGGCTTTGAATAAATTCGGTGTTGGAGTTCAAGTAACGAGGGTGGGTAAATATAAGTCCGCCGTTGAGCCTTTTATCCGAGAAGAAATGAGTCCGGAAAACCGACAGCAAACTCTGCAACTCCTACAGGATATTTGGGCTGAATATCTGCAAACTGTTGCCACAAGTAGAGGCTTAACGACAGAGCGGTTACAGACGATAGTTAATAATCAAGGAATCTTGATGGCAAATGCTGCGGTAGATAGCAAGTTAGTTGACCGACTTGCTTACTATGATCAAGTGTTGAGTGAACTAAAAAAAATGACTGGCAAAGAAGAAGATGATAAAACTTTCCGACAAATTAGTCTCAACAACTATGCCAGAATTCCAAAGGTTACAGAAGTTGCTAATGGGGATACTGACAGCAAAAACAAAATTGCTGTAGTTTATGCAAACGGTGAGATAGTTGATGGTGCAGGTACTCCTAGACAGGTAGGAGGCGATCGCCTAGCAAGAGAATTGCGAAAGCTACGGCTTGATGACAAGGTTAAAGCTGTGGTGTTGCGAGTGAATAGCCCCGGAGGTAGTGCTTCAGCATCGGAGGTTATTGGTAGGGAGGTCAAGCTTACCAGTGAGAAAAAACCTGTAATTGTATCTATGGGAAATATCGCTGCATCTGGTGGGTATTGGATTTCGATGGATGCAGACCAAATACTTGCTGAAGCGACTACTATTACTGGTTCAATAGGAGTTTTTGGGATATTGTTCAACATTCAACAGCTAGCTAATGAAAATGGGATTACTTGGGATGTGGTAAAAATTGGTAAGTTTGCCGACTTGAATACTAGTTCTCGTCCTAAAACTGAGGAGGAGTTAACCTTGATTCAAAATATGGTAGATTCAATTTATGACCGATTTATTACAAATGTAGCTACTGCCCGTAATTTACCAAAACAAAAAGTGGCAGAAATTGCTCAAGGTAGAGTTTGGTCTGGTGCTGATGCTCAACAGTTAGGTTTGGTAGATGAAATTGGTGGTATAGAAACTGCTATTGAAGTTGCTGCGGAAACAGCCGAACTTGGAGATGATTGGAAAATTGAAGAGTATCCTGAGTCTAGTAGTTTAGAGCAACGGATTTTGCGCAGTCTTTCTGGTGTAGAAGTTGGAGAAGTTAATACTCCTGTAGACCCGCTTACGGCTGAGTTTAACAAGTTACGGGAGGAGTTGGCTAGTTTGAGAGCGATGAATGACCCCTATGGGATTTATACTCGTTTGCCTTTTAATCTGAGGATTGAGTGATTTACAGCAGTTTTTAAGTGAGTAAACCAAGGGTGAAAAATTTAGGTTTTAGGTAGTAGGTGATAGCTGAATCCTCCTTTGATATCGTGTTGGTTGGGGTGCATTCGTGTAAACCCGTAGGATTATATATACCTACTCAAGCTGGAGAAAAATATCTGTATTCTCCCTATTCTTCCTACTCCTCCAATCCCCTTCTGTCTTCAAACCCTACCTGAGCGGGCGGGGTTTAGAGGGGGAAGTTTGGGAAATGTTGGAAGTGTGGGAAGAGGGGGGGAATTTTTAAAATATATACTCTTGGTTTCAGGGTAGGATAAAAACTAAATATTTTATTTATCATATCATGTCCGGTAGCATCGGTATTGTATAGCAAAGGTAGGGAACAGGGAACAGGGAGGAAAGCTTACTCGCTGTGAAAAAAACCTTAAATTTCCTCTAGATATCCAACATTAGCTTTACACAAACGATATCAACGGACATGATATCAGTAATTATCCGGACATGATATTAAATCCAGAAGGAAAAAGATAATTCTCAGTTAACAGATACCTTCGGGGGATCGTGCAAATGAAAGTGTCTCTGAGAGTCTATCGCTGGCTGTTTCGGCATCAACCACTTACCAAAATTAGCATAGAGTGCAGGAATCACCAACAAAGTTAAGGCAGTAGAGGTAAACAGACCACCCAAAACTACAATTGCCAATGGTTGTAGAATTTCATTTCCAGCACCACTAGCGATCGCTAATGGCAACATTCCTAATGCTGAGGTAAGGGCAGTCATTAAGATAGCATTCACTCTGTCCAGAGAACCTTTGACAATTACATCCTTAATCTCCATTGCTTGAGCAAATTTGTTGTTGTAGTTATCTACCAACAATAAACCATTGCGGACGGCAACTCCAAATAGAGTAATAAATCCAATCAAAGAAGCAATTGAAATCACGCCACCCGTTAGAGCAATCGAAACAATGCCTCCTACTAACGCCAAGGGGAGGTTGAGCATAATAGCGATCGTAGCAGGAAGAGATTTTACCGAAAAGAACATCAAGATAGCAATAATGATCGCTGCTAAGATGCTGTAGAGCAAAAGATTATTAGTAGCATTTTGCTCTGCTTCAAACTGCCCTCCATATTGGATGAAGTAGCCATTAGGCAATTGCACTTTTTGGCGAATCTGGGCTTGAATATCTTCTACTACACTACCTAAGTCACGCTCGGCAACGTTAGCAGAAACAACAATTAAGCGAGAAACATCCTCTCGGTTAACCACATTAGCTCCCATACCATACTCTACTTTGGCAACCCTACCGAGGGAAATTATTTGTCCAGTGGGGGTAGAAATAGGAATGGCGCGAATAGCATCTAAATTATTACGAGCTGATTCCTGTAACCCAACAGTAATGTCGATAAGTTGTTGATTTTCCGGTACTTGTGCAACAATCTGACCATTAAGTGCTGTTTCTACCACATTTGAAATTGCCTCCATAGTTAAACCATAGTAGGCTGCTTCTTCTCGGTCATAATTAATTTGTACTTGACGGATAGGTAACTGGGGTTCAAGCTGCAAGTCTACAACTCCAGGAATAGGTTTAATAGCATCGCGCACCTGTTCTCCCACTTTTCGCAGTTCTATTAAATCTGATCCGAAGATTTTGACAGCGATGGCACTTCTGACTCCAGACAATACTTCATCCATGCGGTGAGAAATAAACCCACCAATATTTGGGGCAACACCGGGCAATTTGAGGAATGTCTCCCGCAGTTGTTTAACGCTTGCTTCTCTATCTTTTAGTGCCTCATCACTCAGTTCCACATCCACATGAGCCATACTAACACCTGCTCCGTCAGCATCTCCAGGAGCGCGTCCCGCTCTTACTTGTACCCATTCATAGAGGGGATTGTCTTGGAGGGATTTATAAAGTGCTATTCCAGCTCTATTAGTCATATCTAAGGAAACACCAGGAAACAAAACCATTGAATTTACCATTGATTTTTCCTGAAATTTTGGCAGAAATACCCGTCCCAAGGAAGGAACGATGGCAACAGCAGCTACCAAAGTTGCCAGTGCTAATGCCAAAATTATTTGGGGCGCTCGCAGGGAGAGATTTACTATTGGACAATAGAAACGTTCTGCCCAACGGGAAACAAATGTGCCCTCTTGCGGTAAGGTTTGATTTGCTAAAAGAATCGCACAGAGAGCGGGGGAAAGAGTCATTGCTACCAAAGTAGAAGCAGTAATTGAGAGCAAATAAGCTAAACCCATCGGTGCAAAAATACGTCCTTCTACTCCCGTTAAACTAAAAATCGGTGCAAAAACAACAATGATAATTACTGTAGAGAAAATTACGGCTAAACGCACTTGCACCGAGGTATCATACACGACTTGAAACGGGTATTTTGGGTTGCCTTGTGCCTGGTTGCTCCGGAGTCCGCGATAACAGTTTTCCATATCCACAATTGCATCATCAACTACGGAACCAATAGCAACCACTAATCCTCCTAAAGTCATAGTGTTAATTCCCAAACCGAAAGCTTTCATAAATAATAACCCAATCAATAAAGACATAGGAATCGCGCTCAGACTAATTGCTGCCGTTCGCCAATTCATCAAAAATATGAGCATGATTATCGAAACAATAATGATGCCTTGAACGAGGGAGCCACTAACATTGCGAATGGCAGAATCAATAAAATTAGACTGACGAAATGTGCGAGCAATTTGCACGTCATTGGGAAATGTTGGTTGCAAGGATGCCATTACAGTTTCCACCGCTTTCGTTACCGTCGGAGTATCGACATCTGGTTGTTTATTAATCATCATTACCACGGCGGGTTTACCGTTAAAGCTAGCATCACCGCGTTTGAGTGCCGTACCTGTTTTAACTTCCGCCACATCTTGTAGCAAAATCGGAATGCCATTTTCCACTTTGACAACGGACTGCTGCAAATCTTCAATAGATTGCATCTGCCCAATGCCACGCACTAATAATTCTTGACCCCCACCAATCAGGAATCCTCCGGGAGCATTGGAACTAGCATTTCTGGCTGCATCAGTTACCTCTGTAAGAGAAACATTGAAGAAACGCAACTTTTCCGGATCGACTAATACTTGTTCTTGTCGTTCGTCTCCTCCATAAACTGTGACTTGAGAAACTCCAGGAACAGAAAGAATTTGATTGCTGAGGGTGACTTCTACTAGACGACGCAAATCCATCATAGAGGTTTTTCCCTGAGCATTGACAGTAAAAGCGTACTGCAAAATTGTTCCTAGGGGAGAAACTAAGGGAGAAATTTCTGGTGGATGAGCGCTTTCTGGAAGTTGATTTGTCACCTGTTGCAGTCTTTCTGTAACTGATTGTCTGGCTTTATAAATATCAGCATTTTGGTCGAATACCACCTGCACCATCGACAACCCCACCTTGGAAGAAGAGCGTACTGTTGTGACTCCAGGTAAACCATTGACGGCACTTTCAATGGGAACAGTGATTTGGGATTCCACTTCCTCTGGAGCTAATCCAGTGGCTTCAGTCTGAATATCAACTTGGGGAGGAGCAAATTCAGGAAATACATCCAGTGGCATCTGAGTAACGGTGAAAATTCCCCATACTGTTATTAAAATAGCAGCGATAACAATAATCCATCTTTGGGCGATTGAGGTTTTGAGGGTTTGATTTAGAAGAGAGTTAAACATTTTATATTATAGGTTGATATTATAAGTTTTGCAATTAAGCAGAAGTTAGACCAAATCCGGTAGTATCGGTAGAATTTTTGCTCCGTAGGGGTTTGGTCTCCAAACCCCCTACAAACTAGGAATTTTTACCAATACTGATGATAGAACCTTATTCTCCAAAGCAAGCGGATTTGATATCA